>JAAYHT010000289.1 GCA_012735285.1 Clostridiales bacterium
TCTACTGTTATATCCATCCTTTCTGCTATTTCATCTTTTGTAGGTTCACTGCCTTTGATTGAATAGAGTTCGCTGTAAACATTGTCAAGTTCCTTGGATAGGGTCCTCTGCTCCCTAGGAACCCAATCCTGCTTTCTTATGTAGTCAATAATCGCTCCTCTAATCTTGACAGTGGCATAGGTCTCAAACTTGTTTTTATAATCTAAATCAAACCTCTCCACAGCATCGATCAAAGCTAGGATACCCTGGTTAACCATGTCATCCAGTTGTCCGAAATTGCTGTAGGAACCGTTGAACCTCAAAACTATCTTCTTAACCAGATCCATGTATTTTAAAACCAATTCATTTCTGGCTTCTATCGATTTTGTTTCTTTGTAGTGTTTCCACTCTTCTATGTAATCCCTATCGTGATTACCCATTATTTCACCTCATCTACTCTTGCACAACACCGATAGCTTGTATCTGAATGTTAGGTTCTATTTCATTAAAGGACAGAACAACCAGGTTGGGGAAGAACTGGCTGATCAGCCTCTTGAAATATATTCGAACAACAGGTGAAGTTAATATAATAGGTTGGCTTACTATATCCTTTATCTTTTCAACCTGCTTTGTCACAGATTCTATAATCCTTTGAACAACTTCAGGCTCAATAGCTAAATAGGTTCCATGCTCATTCCTCTTAGCAGAGTTCAGTATTATATCCTCTATTCTCTGATCGAGGGTGATTACCTTAATGCTCTTACCGTCAGTGAACTTTCTAGTTATGGTTCTCTTTAACCTCTGTCTGACGTATTCAGTCAGCATGTCCGTATCTTTAATAACAGTTCCCCTTTCTCCTATTGTCTCTAAAATTCCTTCCATATCCCTGATGGGGATCCCCTCCTGCAGTAAATTAGTAAGGATCTTTTGAAGGTCAGCCAAACTCATAATCCCCGGGATTACATCCTCAACTATGGCAGGGTTGGTCTTTTTCACATTATCAAGGATGGTCGTTACATCCTGCCTTGTTAAAAGTTCGTGGATGTGCCTTTTAATAACTTCTGTCATATGGGTAACTATTACCGATACAGGATCTATTACAGTATAGCCGTAGATTTCGGCCATCTCCTTTTCACTCTCTGTAATCCATTTGCCGGGTATCTCATAGGCAGGTTCAATGGTATCTATACCTTCTATGGTTCCCGTTGTATTGCCTGGATCTAAAGCAAGGTAGTAATCTACAAGCACTTCGCCCCTAGCAACTTCCTCGCCCTTGATTTTGATAATATATTGATTAGGATTTATAAGTCCGTTATCGCGAAGCCTTACTGTGGGGATAACAACCCCCATATCTAATGCAAACTGCTTTCTGAATATAACGATTCTATCGATAAAGGTTCCTCCGCTAGCTTCATCAACAAGGGGAAGCAGCGAATAGCCAAATTCCATCTCAATAGGTTCTACACCTAGCAGGTCATATACATGGTCTATATTTCTATAATAACTAACTTCATCCGTTTCTTTTTCAATAAGCTCCTCCATCTGCTGCTGTTCCAGCTTAAGCTCCCTTTCCCTGGTAACCCTCAACAATGTGGTCCCGAGGACAATCAGGATGGCACCAAGTACCCCTATCTGTAAAACCGGAGCCCCTGGTATAAGAGCCATAAATAGGATAATTATTCCTGCAAGCAGCAAGGCGTTGGGCTGAGATAGAAATTGCTTTTTAACATCCTCGTTTAGATTTCCTTCAGATGCAGCTCTAGCTACAATCATACCTGTGGCTGAAGATATCATTAAAGCAGGAATCTGGCTCACAAGGCCGTCGCCTACCGTTGCTATTGAATAAACGGTGAGTACCTGGCTGAAATCCATTCCGCCCTGAACCATACCGATTATTATCCCGCCAATAAGGTTGATAAAGGATATGATAATCGAAGCTATTGCATCGCCCTTAACCAGCTTGGTGGCACCGTCCATGGCGCCGTAAAACTCAGCTTCCCTCTGGATGTCCTGCCTTCTTTTCTTAGCCTCTGCCTCATCAATCAGTCCTGAGCTCAGGTCTGCATCTATAGCCATCTGCTTACCGGGCATAGCATCCAGAGTGAACCTAGCAGATACCTCAGCAATTCTTTCAGCGCCCTTTGTTATTACCACAAATTGCACAACCACTATGATTATAAATACTACGAATCCTACTACCGCATTTCCTCTCAGTACAAAGGTTCCAAAGGTTTTTATAACCTGTCCCGCTTCCCCCTGATTGGAAAGTATCAACCTGGTTGAGGATATATTAAGTGCCAGCCTCAATAGGGTTGTAATAAGCAGCATGGCAGGAAATATTGAAAACTCCAAGGGTCCTGCTATAAACATGGTGCTTAGCAGTATTACTAAGGAAACAGTGATGCTGACAATAAACATAAAGTCTAGGAAAAAAGGCGGCAGTGGAATTACAATAAGCGCCACAATCATTATTACGAATACTGCTACTAAGTTGTTTAATATCTTCCTCATTGCCTAACTTCCTTATTCTCGTATACCCATGCCATAATCTCTGCTACAGCCTGATAGAATTCTTCAGTAA
>JAAYHT010000290.1 GCA_012735285.1 Clostridiales bacterium
CCAATATCACGCTCATTTTATAATATTCATACAAAGGCGTTAATAGCATTACAGCAAAAAGTAAACTCAACATTAATTTGTTTATAGGTATAGATACACTTTTATTCATATCATTCTCCTTTTGGTGCTTTTAGCAATATCTTTAGCAAAACTAAAAATCCTTCCTGCCTGTAATATATTGCTTTTGTTTTCTATAACATACTTTTGAGCTTTTTTTCCGAAACATTGCAATTCATTTTTTGATTTTCCCATAATTTCACTTAATTTAGCAGCCATACCATCTTCAGTTTCTATGTCAAACCAATAAAGATAGTTATTATAATCTTTCGGTATTCCTGCTAGCCTTGTTGAAAGCACTGGTGTCCCGCTAGACATATATTCCAATGTTTTAGATGGAAATGAAAATTTAGTATATTCCTCATTTGAGAACCTTGGATTTACTAATAGAGTAGCTTGGCTTTCTATTTTGGGTAGATCAGTATTTAAAATGCATCCCATATATTTCACATTTTCATGTTTTGAACAAACTTGGACTAGTTCGTCTACATAGGATCCCTCTCCATAAATGTGTAATTCCGTATCTTTAATCTGTGCTTTAATAAATGCATTAACTAAGCATTTAACTCCATATTTTTCATAAACACCACCGGCGTAAACTATAACTTTTTTACTATTGCTATAAAGTTCATGTGTCTTACTAATTGCTTCTATGTCTACACTTCCCTCAACAATAATACTTGGTTTATTTTTTGGATTTACTATCGGATTCATGGATTCAGTTAGATTAACATAGCCATCATACTTAACGATCTCTTTCATCGCTGTTCTTTCATACCAATCTTGAAACATCTGCCTCAGTGAGGTATATTTATATCCCTTCATCTTTGTTGAATATACTGGAATGTCTGTGACTATTGCTATAGTTTTTACACGATAAAGCTTCGCTGCCATTCTCGCTGCTGCGCTAACATGATGGTATAGTGGATCGCAAATAACTACTTTATCTTCTTTATTCACTTCAGAATTAATAATCTTTCGTGTTTCAAGAAAGATTGATATGTATGTAGTAATATATCGCAGGAACTTACCGTTGTAAAAACTTGGATAGATATAGCGAACTCCATTTACATACTCTTCTACTCTGAGGAATTTTTTAATATTTGTTGTTGAAGCTGATACTGGAAGCGCAGAAATCGATACAACATCTATTTTTTGACCAAATTTTTGCCTCAATAAAGATGTACCTCTAATGAGCTGCTCAAAAAACTTTTGAGATGGATCTATCAGCTTTTTATTTCTCATCTTGAATATTTTCTTGTACATTTCTTGCGAACATGAAGTAGATACATAAATAATTTGCATAATGCTTTCATCCTAACTAATCTGCAAATAAGTATTCTATAACATCTAGCATCTCTAAATCAGGATATTTTCGATTTCAGTTTACTTGCAAAATAAATTGGCTTAATAAATCCGCTAACTAAAAATGGTGTTAATAAAAAAGCCTTTTTACCAATATTCTTATAATCAATTTTATAATTAAAATCCATATCTTTTTTCATACTACTTATTCTACATTGTGCCTTTATGGAATAGTCTTTCTTCGAGTATTTCTGTGCCATTCTGTCCAGTGATACTGCTGCTGCGGTCAGTATAAAAGCATTAATAGTAGATGCAAAATCTCGATAAATATTAAGTTCTATCAGCTTTTCTTTCAGAGCTAAAGCAACATCACCCCATGGATCATCAAGTAAAGTATGTGATAAACTATCATCATGTTGTATATAGTTATAAACCGGAGCATCTATAAAAGAGTAATCTTTTGCATACCATAGAACTAAGAAACTAAATATAGCTTCTTCGCCTATTGTATGATTAGTATAATATATATTATTTTTATGAATTATGTCTTTTTTAACAGCTTTACGCCATCCTCCCCAAGGAATTTTTCCAGTCATTTGAGATCGTAATATCTCATCCTTAGTTTTATACTTATGAACAGACATTCTTTCTCTTTTAATAAGCCTAAATGATTCATCTACTTGATTTGAATCAATAAAGACCACGTCTGTCTTCATCTGCGACAGCAACATAAAGTAGTTATTTTCAATTGTGTCATCTGAATCAACAAAAACAATATAATCTCCAACAGCATTGTTAATACCAAGATTTCTCGCCATACCAGCTCCTGCATGGTTCTGGTAAAGTACTTTTACACTTTTATCCTTTGATTCATATTCTTTTAAAATGTGTTGACTTCTATCATTTGATCCGTCATCCACCAATAGCAACTCCCAATCATGGTAAGTCTGCGTAAGAATACTTTGAATACATCTTGCAATATATTTTTCTGAATTATATACCGGTACGATAACTGAAATTTTCATTTCTACCCTTCCTCTTATTGATTTGAAGGAACTCCTTGCTTGTTTATGCTTTACGCACCCCTAGGCCTATATTACTACTTCCTTAATAATTTTCTATATATAAATTTTTGGAAAGCCTCTGGTAATATAAAAATACACATTTGTGCACAAGCTACAAACATAAAATCACTAAAAGAAGAGAACCCAATCTTCCATGCATTCCTCCTTATTTCAATCAGTGATTTTGTATGAGTCCAGCTCTTTCTCTTCTTATATGTGTTTTCATCAAATCTGAACATAAGAAGATACTCCGGAGAATTTGCACACTTACATCCCTTTGATAAAAGCTTCACCCAAAGATCCGAATCTTGATTCTTTCTGTAATCTCCATATGGTCCATATAACATTACCTTACTTTTTCGATACATAACAGATGGATGATTGAATGGATCTCTTCTGCGGCAATATTTATGAATCGATTCATTGTCTAAAGGTACTCTTCGTTTACCGACAACATTATCAGGACTTCCGTCAAACTCTATTACCTGGCACCCTACAATATCGAGTTCAGGATCAGCCTCAAACATAGCCAGCTGCTTCTCGCATCTTTCAGGCAATGAAATGTCATCTGCATCCATACGAGCAATCAGTTCATTTTTACACACTTTAAGCCCTTCATTAAGAGCAAGCCCCAGACCAACATTTTTCTCAAGCTGTAGTTGACGTATATTTGAATTTTTCATTGAGAGATCATCGAGAACAGCCTGAATTGTATCTGGGACAGGGCCATCCTTTACCACAACTATGTCATTCGAAGGAATGGTCTGATTCAACATACTTTCGATGCTTAAGCGCAAATATTCCGGGTTGTCATTTTTATAAACTGTAAGCAATACACTGTAAGCCA
>JAAYHT010000291.1 GCA_012735285.1 Clostridiales bacterium
CATGAAAGCAGCTTGGCCATTGTAGTCTTAATAATTCGATTCAAAAGTATATCCTTAGAAAAGTCATCATACTCACAAACTAGTTGTTTCCTTGTAAGGGTCTGTTCTTTAATGGTGCTGTTTAAATTAATCTTGCCCCTTACCACAGACATCTCGTCAGTTATATCGATATAGCCTCTGGCGAAGCCTCTTTTGATTACATTATTCACGCCTTGAATAAGAACTGACGTTAATAGATTGTAAATATTGTCAAACGCTTCAGCACCCAACAGTGATTCTCGATCCTGCTTAAGGGTATTCTCCCAAGCATAAGTAAGCATATAGTAAATATTTCTTACAGGAATCATATCAGAACTCCAATAGTCTATTAGTCCATTCTCTTAACTTATCTGGTTCATCAAACCAATATTCGGATAACTGAGGGATGATCTCATATCTGACGATATTCTCATAGTCATCGATAGTCATAGTTTCATCCCTAGTACAAAAATAACTATGTCCTATACAGAAACCTCTTCCTAAAGACGGATCACTTTCAATGGCATTATTTAACTTATTCATTTTATCAATTATAATTGTTGCAAGTTTATTATTCTTATTCTCAATATATCCTTTAAAATTAAGGTTATTAAAGGCAGCTTCCATATCTACAAAGCAGAATCTTCTCCGCAATGCATAGTCAATCATGGCTAAACTTCGGTCTGCGGTATTCATTGTCCCTATTATATAGACGTTCTTCGGAACAAAAAACTTGCTCTCAGTATAAGTTAACGGCACCGCATAGTTCTCTCCTCGCTTGTCTGCCTCAATAAGCATCAATAGCTCGCCAAAGATTTTACTTAGGTTCCCTCTATTGATTTCATCGATTATAAAATAATAGGCTCTATTAGGATCGTTTTGTGCCTTCTTACAGAAATTATAGAATACACCGCGTTTTAGTTTAAAGCCTTGCTCTTCAGGCCGATAGCTCATTATGAAATCTTCATAGGAATAACTTTGATGAAATTGAACCATATCCACCCTGCTATTATCTTTTTCATTCATTAGGGAAAAAGCAAGTCTCTTAGCAACAAAGGTTTTTCCTGTCCCGGGAGGTCCCTGGAGAATAATATTCTTCTTATATTTAAGTAAACCACATATTTGATCATATTTATCTTCATCCATGAAGACCTCTTCCAAGAAATCCTCCTTAGTATACACTGTAGTTGTTGCAGTAGAAGGTTTTGGATTATCTTCACGGATTAAATCCATTATTACATCGAATTCTGATCTTGTTAGTTTGAACAAACTACCTCTGGGTACTTTGAAATACTCCATATCCGCCAGTTCTTCTATTGTTGTTAACAAGCTGTATTCAATTGGGGTGATAAGATTTTCGAGTTTTTCTACTTTAATACTTTCTCCATCATGAGCTCTGGCAATACGGCAAATCGCTACAATTGCTTTTACCGGGCAGGACTCATAACCAATGACAAGGTCTCCTTCTTTAACTGCCTCGAAATTTCTGAATATCTTACGTCTGTTACCGTTTTCGTTGATAGATGTGTATTCGATTGACTGCCCCACCCCAATATCACTAAAACTCCATATTTTGGGACTAGCATTTAACAGCCAATAATTTATTTCCCTATCACCGCTATCATCTTCAAGGTCATCTCCAACTGTCAGGCTGTTATTCTCTTTGTAAGCTTCACGAATTGCAGCTATTAATTCTTCTCTTAACATCCAGCTAAAGTGCCCATTGTTTCTATAATATCCGTTAAAAAGAACATGCCACCATCGTTCTTTCCCATTCCAACGTTTTGGAACGCGACAATTTGTATAGTTGGCAACTCTTTTCGCCAGGGCTACCACAGGAGCACTAAATTACGAAGGATGTCTTCCTGTTGCAGCAGCCAGCTCAGATGCTGTAGCTTCTCCTCCCCTATTGTACATAAGTAAGACTAATTCCTTATCTTGTTCCTTAAAAACATCATTGTTGGAAAGCATAGCTAACCATTGTTCTTTGGTTATTCCTATATCTTCATTAAGTATAGATTTATCATCATCAAATTCAGGTTCAAAATCTTCTTCATCTTCCTCTTCGGATTCTAATTCTGAAATATCCCAAAACTTCATATCTGGGGCTCTATAGTTTCTGAATCGGCATTTTTCATCTCGGAATTTTTTGATGTTTCGAGCATTTTGGATATAACTTGTAAGTTCTCTGGGATTAGTAAGAATAACCCCTTCACTTTCCAACAAAATTGCTGCTTCTATCATAGCATTATTGATGACCGGGAAAACATCAGGCTTCAAACAGTGTAAAATAATGGATGCTGCTGCAGCCTGCATCCCTTTTATCCCTGCTCTTAAAGCTTCTTCCGCAATATCTAAAATCTTATCCTCATCATCCATCTTGCTAATCTCAACGCACAGTGATAAAAACTTCTGTGCATTTTCTTTATCAGATCTAAAAGAATAGAAGCCGGTACCAAACATACCTACCGACCATTGCCCTACATAATTCTGGTACTCATGTCTCTTTGCCTTTTCAACAACTTTATTAAATACTGCTGTTAAACGTTCTTTTTCTTCTATAGGCAAATTACTCTTTCTAATCTTTTCTATTCTAAATCTTTCGCCACCCTTCCATGTTCCTACGGCCATAAAATATAATAGCTCTAAATCAGGTACATCCAATCTATCCGAAGGAGTAACTGCCAGTGAATTAACCGTTTCTCTTACAAGTTCATAGGAACCATCGTGCTCATCAGGTATTACATCCGGCATTGTTTTTATATCTAATAATAACTTATTTTCTTTAAATTCTATGAACAACTTCAGGGCATTTCTCAAAGTCTGTGTTCCTGTGTATTCATTGTCGTCAATGGGTATTCTATGTTTTGGTGGGATGTTGCTGGTATAATCTTTAGTAGAATATGTTAAATCGTTCAGCAAGGATGCACATTTATCATTTTCATATATTTCATCTAAATCCCCATAAAATTTTTCTATTCTTAAACAATTGGAAATACTAGATTTGCACGTTGTGTCATTTAATTTTTTAACAGCCTTAAGCCACTAGTTAAAAGCTACCCTAATCATGGTTCCCTCCTTAATCACTAATAAATCTGATGCACAGTACTTTTTTCAAAACCTTTAGCTTTATACTTTCATAATAAAATAAAAAGCAGGAAAAAAATCCTGTCTATAAATGCTGATTTAAAACTATATTTTCTTCAATCCCATTATGATAAACAAATCTAAGGTTTTTTCTGTCGAAAACCGGTTTAGCTTTATGGATAATCCGATGATGATTAGGACAAATAATAATCTGATTATCTGCATTGTTATTAAAAGACACAACAAAGGGTTCTAATTGATGTGTTTCTACGATATGAACTCCATATCTTGCACTAATATTTTCTCCGCATATCTGGCAACGATGATTATAAAGGAGTTTTAAAGTCTCCCCTATTGCCCTGTTAAGTTTACGAATCTTAACAATATGCATCACTGAAGAAATTGTGGCATTAGGA
>JAAYHT010000292.1 GCA_012735285.1 Clostridiales bacterium
ACTGAGGACTGTTATTCTAATAATACAAAAAAAGTTATCCACAGGCAATACTTAAATTAAAAATAAGGGAAATAAACACTCTTAAAGTTATCCACACCTTGTGGATAACTTTATCCACACTATACATATATATGAAAAATTATTATATGTCTAAAAAAGCAAATTTTGCGTTGCAAGGCCGTTATCCCCCAAATCTCTGATATAAAAAACCTTTTATGCATAAAAAGTTGTAAAATAACGGATTTTAAGGTATAATTAAAAAGTCGTATTTCAGGATACAATTGTAAATAGATAATAGATTTAGGAGGACAGAAATGACGGCAGCAAATGTGGAACAACAATTATATAACGCCGAACAAATACAAGTTTTAGAAGGACTCGAGCCGGTTAGAAAAAGACCTGGTATGTATATTGGAACAACGGGACCTAGGGGTCTTCATCATTTAGTATATGAAGTTGTTGACAATAGTATAGACGAAGCTATAGCCGGTTTCTGTAAAAAAATATATATAAAAATTCAAAAAGACAACTCTGTTGTAATTTCAGACGACGGCAGGGGTATGCCTGTTGTTATTCATCCAAAACTACAGGTACCTGCCGTTGAAGTTATACACACTGTATTACATGCAGGAGGAAAGTTTGGGGGAGGAGGATACAAGGTATCCGGCGGCCTCCACGGTGTGGGTGCTTCAGTTGTAAATGCCCTCTCTGAAATAATGGAAGTTGAGATAAAAAGAGACGGGAAAATATACAGGCAAACCTATTCAAGAGGAAAGACTGTAACGCCCCTTGAAGTTGTCGGAGAATGCGGCAAAGAGACGGGATCAAAGACAATGTTTAAGCCGGATCCCGAAATCTTTGATGAAATTGAACTCAACTATGAGACCTTAGAAAATAGATTTCGCGAAATGGCCTTTCTAAACAAGGGCATAAAAATCACTTTAGAAGATGAAAGGGAAGGCAAAGAACGCAAAGAGACCTTCCATTATGAAGGTGGAATCCGTGAATTTATTAAACACCTTAATAGAAATAAGGAGATAATACACCAAGATATAATCTACTTCGAAAACAAGAAAAAGGACATGGAAGTAGAAATAGCTTTACAGTATACCGATAGGTACAATGAGCTTATTCTTACTTATGCCAATAATATTAACACTACCGAAGGCGGAACCCATTTAGTTGGCTTTAAGTCTGCTCTTACAAGGGTTTTTAATGACTATGCAAGAAAACATAAATATATTAAAGATAATGAAGATAATTTAATGGGTGAAGATGTAAGAGAGGGTATTACCGCTATAGTTTCAGTTAAGCTAATTCAGCCTCAGTTTGAGGGTCAGACTAAAACAAAACTTGGAAACAGCGAAATTAGAGGGTTTGTAGAGACTACCACAAATGAGTTTCTAATGGCATTTTTAGAAGAGAACCCTCAGCAAGCCAGGATTATCATCGATAAATGTCTCAGGGCAGCAAGGGCAAGGGAAGCTGCAAGAAAGGCAAGGGACTTAACCAGGAGAAAGGGAGTTCTGGATAATATTGCTTTGCCAGGAAAACTTGCAGACTGCCAGGAGAAGGATCCTGCCTTGTGTGAAATCTTTCTGGTGGAAGGGGATTCTGCAGGCGGAACTGCAAAGATGGGAAGGGATAGAAGGAGACAAGCTATCCTGCCCCTTAGGGGAAAGATATTGAATGTAGAAAAGGCCAGGTTAGATAGAATACTAAACTCAGAAGAGATTAGGAATATGATTACTGCATTCGGATGCGGTATAGGTGATGACTTTGATCTGGAAAAACTGCGTTACCACAAGATAATTATTATGACTGACGCAGACGTTGATGGTGCGCATATTAGGACCCTACTTTTGACCTTCTTCTACAGATACATGAAGCCCTTAATAGAAGGAGGATTTGTGTATATAGCACAGCCACCTTTATATAGAACTGTCAAGGGCAAGGAGGTTTACTATACCTATTCAGAAAGGGAACAGGAAAAATTATTGGATGAGATCGGAAGACAGGGTATTAAGCCCCCTCAGAGATATAAGGGTCTTGGGGAAATGAACGCTGAACAGCTGTGGGAAACAACCATGGATTATAACAAGAGGAGTTTAATCCAGGTTTCCGTTGAAGCTATGGCTGCAGCTGATGAAATATTTACGGTTTTAATGGGTGATAAGGTACCACCTCGCAGAAAATTCATTGAAGATCATGCTAAATACGTTAGGAATTTAGATATATAAAAAGGAGACAAACATGGATAACAGTTTTCTAGAAGATTCAAAACTGATACAAACTGAGATACATGAAGAGATGAAAACATCGTATATAGATTATGCGATGAGTGTTATTGTGGGAAGGGCTTTGCCTGATGTCAGGGACGGACTAAAACCTGTTCATAGAAGAATACTTTATGGAATGTCAGAGCTAGGCATGTCGCCAGACAAGCCTCATAAAAAATCAGCTCGTATTGTTGGGGAAGTATTGGGTAAGTACCATCCCCATGGTGACAGTTCAGTATACGATGCCATGGTCAGACTGGCCCAGGATTTCTCCATCCGCTATCCTTTGGTGGACGGCCATGGGAATTTCGGCTCCATCGATGGTGACGGGGCAGCGGCTATGCGTTATACTGAGGCTAGAATGACGCCTTTAGCCATGGAGATATTGAGGGATATTGACAAGGATACTGTCGATTTTACCCCAAATTTCGATGGTGAAGAAAAGGAACCTGTGGTTTTACCATCGAGATTTCCTAATCTTTTGGTCAATGGAAGCAGCGGTATTGCAGTAGGTATGGCTACATCAATACCTCCTCACAACCTTGGGGAGGTAATTGATGCAGCAGTTTTAATGATAGATAAAGAAGATGCTGATATAGAGGATCTTTTAAAGATAGTAAAGGGTCCTGATTTTCCTACAGGCGCAATTATAATGGGGAAAAATAGCGCCAAAGAGGCCTACAGGACAGGTCAGGGAAAGGTTACAGTAAGGGCAAAGACCCTTATTGAAGAGACAAATAAGGGAAGGCAGCAAATAGTTGTTACTGAAATTCCCTACCAGGTAAATAAATCAAGATTGTTGGAGAAAATAGCTGAACTTGTAAAAGATAAGAGGATTGAAGGGATTTCTGATATACGCGATGAATCCAATAGGGATGGAATGCGTATAGTAATTGAACTAAAAAGGGATGCCAACGCCCATATAATACTGAACCGCCTGTTTAAAAACTCTCAATTGCAGGAGACTTTCAGTATAATTATGATAGCTCTTGTCAACGGCGAGCCTAAGATATTAAACTTATATGAGATGCTGGAGCAATATCTGCTGCATCAAAAGGAAGTTGTGACTAGAAGAACCCAGTTTGATCTAAGAAAAGCTGAAGCAAGAGCACATATTTTAGAAGGATTAAAGATTGCATTAGATAATATTGATGCTATTATAAAGATAATAAGAGAGAGCTATGACAATGCCAAGCAGAGATTAATGGAAGCATTCGGACTGACAGACATACAGGCTCAAGCTATTCTCGATATGCGGCTTGCTAGATTGCAAGGGCTTGAGCGTGAGAAGATAGAGAATGAATACCAGGATCTGCTTAAAAAAATTGCATGGTATAAAAAAGTATTGGCAGATGAAAAGCTCTTAATGAATATCATCAAAGAAGAGCTTTTAGAGATAAAGAAAAAATATGGAGATAAGAGGCGTACCAAGATTGTAGCTGATGCACAGGAAATCGACGAAGAAGACTTGATAGAAGAAGAAATGGTAGCTGTTACCCTGACTCACCTGGGTTATATCAAAAGAGTATCTTTAGATAACTATAGGACTCAGAGGCGGGGAGGAAAGGGAATAACAGCCCTCACAACAAGAGATAATGATTTTGTAAAAACCCTTTGTTTAACGTCAACTCACGACCATCTGCTGTTCTTTACAAATACTGGTAAGGTCCACCGCTTAAAAGCTTATGAGATACCTGAAGCACAAAGAACAGCAAGGGGCACACCTGCAGTTAACTTTTTAAACTTAATGCCTCGTGAGAGAATAACCGCAGTAATACCGATTCAAGAATTTGCCGAAGACAAATATCTTATAGGCGTAACCAAAAATGGTATTATTAAAAAAACAGATCTCTCCCAATTTAATATAAACCGTAAAAGTGGCCTGATTGCGATTAAACTAAAAGAAGGAGATGAGCTAATAGGGATACAGGAGACATCTGGTTCCAGCAATGTGATTATTGTAACTAAGCATGGAAAATGTATCTGCTTTAGCGAACAAGATGTAAGGCCTATGGGTAGACTAGCTATTGGGGTTAGAGCTATTACCCTTGAAAAAGACGATGAAGTTGTAGCCATGGAATTAGCTGAAAAAGGTAAGGAGCTTATGGTTGTCACTGAAGCAGGCTTTGGCAAGCGCACTCCTTTGAAGGAATATAAGATTCAGGCAAGAGGTGGCAAGGGCCTGTTGACCTATAACAAGAACAAGTTCGATAAGACAGGGGAGCTCATAGGTGCCACGGTTGTCGATGAAAATGATGAGGTGCTATTAATCAATTCTGATGGTATAATAATTCGCATAAGGGCTGATGAGGTTTCAACCCTTGGACGGACTACACAGGGTGTTAAGATTATGCGTGTGGACGAGGATACCAACATAATAGCTATGGCAAAGGTAGTCCGTGAGGATGAATTCGACGAAGCCTTAGAATCTGAAGAGTCAGAGTCAAAGAAAGGTAATAGTGATAATCAAATGAAACTGGATATATAGCATTGCACCACACATAAAGCGTTTACTTCAACGCCTTATGGGGTATATTTAAGGAGGACTTAACATGACACTACATATTCAAAAAAGCTTTGATCCACAGAAGGGTTTGTGGGAAATAGTTCCCCAGGGAGAGATAGATATTTCTACAGCTCCCGTATTACGCAGCTGTTTGGATGAAGCTTTTAATGAAGAAAAAGGGCACATTGTTTTGGACTTTGATCAATTGCGCTATATGGACAGTACAGGATTGGGAGTAATTATAGGTGCATACAGCAGGATGAAGGAAAAGGGTTATAGAATAGTTTTGAAAAATCCGAGAAAGAATATCCTCAAGTTACTGCAAATAACCAATCTTGATAGAATTCTATGCGCAGAACAAGAATAATGGAGAAGGAGAGGACCATGGCTGATTTATTAAAACTGTCAGTCCCGGGAAAACCTGAGTACGTTGGAATGGTACGTATGGCAATTTCGTGTTTGGCAAATTCTATCGGATTCGATATCGAAGCTATAGAAGATATCAAAGTAGCAGTTTCTGAAGCATGTACTAATGCTTTATGTCACTCAAAAAATAGGGCCGGGGGTTATGAAGTATATTGTGAAATGAGTGACGATAAGTTGGTTGTTTCAGTGGTTGATCAATCCGGCGGGTATGACAAAAACAGCTATAAAGAGCCATGTCTAGATCATCCTCAAGAGGGAGGTCTGGGCATCTATATTATCAAGGCTCTGATGGATGAAGTAGATATTTTCACAGAGTTAGGATATGGCACGAGAATAAGGATGGTAAAATACACAAGGTAATATTTTGTTATTTGTTGGAAAGGTGTAATTATGACCTCAAAAGAGAAAAGCGACAATAACAAGCTTTTTGAGGAATACAGCCGGACAAGGGATGTAGAGTTAAGAAATAAAATAGTTGAAAAATATCTATATATGGTCGATATTTTAGCGAAAAAATACATAAACAAGGGCGTAGACTATGACGATTTATATCAAATAGGTTCTATGGCCTTGGTTTTTGCTGTGGAGCGTTTTGATCCATCAAAGGGTTATGAATTTACAAGCTTTGCAACACCAACAATAATCGGGGAAATTAAGAGATATTTCAGAGATAAGGGTTGGGCTGTAAAGGTACCTAGAAAATGGAAAGAAATTTCTGCAAAACTTCCGGAAGCCAAAGAAGTACTATCTCAACGTCTAGGCAGGGCTCCAAAAATAGCTGAAATAGCGGAATACCTCGGCCATACCGAGGAAGATATATTAGAGTCCATGGAAAGCGGACGAGCTTACGGTACATACTCTCTTCAGCAAACTTTCGAAGATGGAGGTAATGAAGGAGAGACTTCAGTTTTTGAGCGCTACACAGCAAGGGAGGATTCTGGTTACGCAAGTTTTGAAAAAGCAGATCTAGTTAAAAGAATATATGATAAACTATCAAAGGACGAAAAGAAATTCTTCCAAATGAGATATTTTGAATCTCTTACGCAACAGGAGATAGCTGACTCAATGGGCGTTTCCCAGATGACAGTTTCTCGCATGAAGAAGAGATTGAAGGAAAAATTCAGGGAAGAATACTACAGAGAATAGATGACAGGAGGCAATTATGAAGCGAATTTTTTCTGGCGTGCAACCGACGGGAAACATCCATATAGGAAACTATTTAGGAGCATTAAAGCAGTTTGTTGAACTTCAAGATGATAACGATTGCATATACTGTATTGTAGACCTTCATTCAATCACAGTTCCACAGGACCCATCTAAACTTAGAGAAAACATATTAGACGTAGCAGCTCTATATCTAGCAGTCGGATTAGATCCTAAAAAAACCATCATATTTGTTCAATCAGATGTGCCCGCCCATTCTGAACTTGCATGGATTCTCATGTGCAATTCATATACAGGTGAACTATCCCGCATGACGCAGTATAAGCAGAAGAGCGGAGGGCGCGAATCTGTACCCTCTGGGCTATTCGCCTATCCGGTGCTAATGGCTGCAGATATTCTCCTCTATGATACGGACATAGTGCCTGTAGGTAATGACCAAAAGCAGCATATTGAACTGACAAGAGACATAGCTATAAGGATAAATAATGCCTATGGAGAGACTTTTGTAGTTCCAGACGGAAGGTTCTTAAAAGAGGGCGCAAGGATCATGTCACTTGATGATCCCACATCCAAAATGAGCAAGAGTGCTCCAAATGAGCACAGCAGGATATCTTTATTAGACGAACCTTCAAAGATAAAGAAATCAATCATGCGAGCTACAACGGACTCAGAAGGCAGCATACGCTATGATGTAGAAAACAAACCAGGCATAAGCAACCTGCTAAATATATACAGTGTTTTTGCGGGCATACCGGTAGAAAAATTGGAGGAACAGTATCAGGGTAAGGGCTACGGAGAATTCAAAAAAGATTTGGTTGAGATTGTATGTGAAAGCCTAGCACCCATAAAAGGACGCTACAATGAAATCCGTAGGTCCCCTGAACTCGTTGATATACTAAAAGACGGGGCTGAAAGAGCTAATTCAATTGCCCAAAAAACTATGGAAAGGGTTAAGGAAAGATTTGGGCTTGGAATATAAGAAAGAAGGTGTGTATGAATGACAGCAAACTATTCCGAACTGGAAAAAAAGGCGAATGAGCTTCGCATAGATGTCATCAAGTCTCTTAAAGAGGCTGGCTCAGGACATCCAGGTGGGTCTCTTTCCGCTGCAGACATTATATCCGTACTCTATTTTCACGAGATGAAGGTCTATCCTGATGACCCCTATAACAAAGACAGGGATAAATTCGTGCTTTCAAAGGGCCACGCAGCCCCAATATTATACGCCGCCTTGGCCCATAAAGGATTTTTCCCTGTTGAGGATCTAATGACACTTAGAAAGTTAGGAAGCAGTCTCCAAGGCCATCCCGATATGAAAAAGGTTCCGGGAGTGGATATGTCAACCGGTTCATTAGGCCAGGGTATATCTACGGCTGTAGGTATGGCTATTGCTGGAAAACTTGACAAGAGCCCAGGAAGAGTATATGCCATGTTAGGAGATGGAGAGCTACAAGAAGGTATTGTCTGGGAAGCTTTTATGGCTGCTGCCCACTACGAGCTGGACAATTTAGTAGCAATAATTGACTGGAACGGAATTCAGATCGATGGTTTCAACGATGACATTATGAAAGTAACTCCCATCGATGAGAAACTTAAAAGTTTTAATTGGGGGGTTACAGTAATAGACGGTCACAACATAGAAGAGATTGTTAAAGCCTTTGAAGAAGCAAGGAAGTGCAAGGGTAAGCCCTTTGCAATAATTGCGAAGACTATAAAAGGCTGTGGTGTATCATTTATGGAAAACCTCAATTCCTGGCATGGAAAGGCTCCTGATGATGAGCAGGCCCGAAAGGCCTTAGAAGAACTGGGAGGTGTTTGCTGATGGCAGAAAAAATTGCTACTAGACAGGCCTACGGAGAGACCCTAGCGGCCTTAGGTGAAAGAGATGAAAATATAGTTGTGCTTGATGCAGATTTATCAGGTTCAACCATGACCAAAGTTTTTGCAGGAAAATTTCCTGACCGCTTTTTCAATGTGGGTATTGCAGAACAGAATCTATATGGCATAGCTGCAGGACTTGCAGTTTCAGGAAAGGTGGTATTTGCAAGCACCTTTGCAATGTTTGCCACAGGTAGGGCCTTTGAGATAATAAGAAATAGCATTGGTTATCCCCATGCAAACGTTAAGATATGTGCAACCCATGCGGGAGTTACTGTCGGTGAGGACGGAGGCAGCCATCAGTGCATAGAAGATATTGCCCTTATGAGAACCATACCAGGAATGGTAGTACTAAATCCTGCAGACGCGGTATCGGCTTCTAAGTTAATTGAAAAGGCCTATGAGATAGATGGGCCCGTCTACGTAAGGTTAGGCAGGGCTGCTGTACCCGTAATCTATGATGATAAACAAGACTTTGAGCTAGGCAAGGCTGTAAAGCTTAAGGATGGCAAGGACTTTACTATAATAGCCACTGGTATAATGGTAAATGAAGCTTTGATAGCCTGTGAAATTCTAAAACAAGAAGGTATCGACGTCAGAGTACTTGACATGCATACTATTAAGCCTATCGATGAAGAAGCTATAATCAGTGCGGCAAAGGAGACCAAAGGAATAGTTACAGCAGAGGAACACACTATAATGGGTGGTTTGGGCAGCGCTGTTTCAGAGGTAGTTGTAAGAAACCATCCTGTTCCAATGGAGTTTATTGGAATAAAAGATGTTTTCGGTCAGTCGGGAAAACCTGCTGAACTGTTAAAAGAATACAATTTAACTGCTGATGATATTGTTGAAGCAGTTAAACGATTATCAAGTAGATGAGATTTATTAACGCAATAATCTATAGGGAAGATTGCAAATTTCATAAAGGATCCTTTTCGGTAGATAAGGGCCTTTTCACAGATGAAATAAAAGATGATGAGATTATCGATCTTGAGGGTAGGTATGTAATTCCTGGACTGGTTGATATACATCTTCATGGGAATTCAGGAGTGGATTTTTCAGAAGCTGACTATGAAGGTTTAAAAAGGATAGCCAACTATCTTGCAAAGCAGGGAATTACATCCTTTTCACCCGCTTCGATGACTTTAGATGAGGTTCTTCTTAAAAATGCATACAAAAATGCCGTTCGTTTGCGGGATGAAAGACCAGCTAACTCCTCCCGCATTCGCGGTATTACAATGGAAGGACCTTTTTTATCCCTTGAAAAAAGAGGGGCTCATAAAAAGGAGCATTTGAAATTACCAGATCTTGAAATGTATTTACGCCTTCAGGAATATGCAGAGGGTATGATAGGCCTAGTCTGTGTAGCTCCTGAGCTAGAAGGCTGCCTAGAGTTCATTCGCAAAGTATCTAAAGAATGCACAGTATCGATTGCCCATACTACTGCTTCCTATGAAGTTGCAAAGAAGGCGATAAGGGCTGGTGCCACACATATTACCCATCTTTTTAATGCTATGCCTCCTTTTCATCATTGAAATCCCGGTGTAATAGGTGCAGCCTTTGAAGATCAAAGAGTTACGGCAGAGCTTGTTTGTGACGGGAAACATCTTCATGAAAGCGTGGTAAGAGCTGCTTTTAAGCTGTTTTCAGCAGAGAGAATCGTACTTGTAAGCGATTCTTTATCTGCTACGGGAATGCCTGATGGAAAATATAGATCAGGCGGTTGTGAAATTGAAGTAAAACAAGGAATTGCTTATCTCTTAAATAGCAATACCCTTGCAGGTTCAGTTACAAATTTATATGACTGTATGCTAAAGGCTATTTCCTATGGAATAAAGAAAGAAGATGCAATAAGGGCTGCTACAATTAATCCGGCGAAAGTAATCAATTGTGATAATATTGTCGGCAGCATATCTATAGGCAAGTCAGCAGATTTTATTATTTGCGATCAGGAATTAAAAATAAAAGAAGTATATATAGAGGGTGTAAAGGTTAGCGATGACTAGGATAGGTTTTGATGTAGGGGGAACCAAGATTGCTGTAGGAGCTATCAGTGAAGATTACCAGATTATAGCCAGGCGTCAAATCCCCTTTCCAACGGGCAGGCCATATAAAGAAGTTGCAAGAGTTATGGCAGACCTAGCAAAGGAGTTGACAGATAGAATTGACTCCATAGGAATTGGTATGCCTGGAGAAATCGATAACAAAAAGGGCCTGGTTATTAGAGCCCATAATGTTCAATTCTATGAGGTTCCATTTAAAGATGAAATGAAGAACTATTTTCCCGATATACCAATCCATATAGAAAACGATGCCAATGCAGCAGCTTTTGCAGAACTCAAATTAGGTTCTTTTAAAAATTGCAAAACTGCAGTGCTTTTAACTATAGGCACAGGCATAGGGGGAGGCCTAATCCTTGATGGCAAACTCTTTAATGGGGGAATGAACCACGGGGTAGAAATAGGCCATATGCGCCTTGATTCAAGGGGTCCCCTTTGTTCATGTGGTAACAGGGGATGTGTGGAAGCACTCTGCTCTGGAAGCTGGATTATTAGGGAAGGGAAAAAAGCTGTAATAGAATATCCTAAGAGCATGATTTATACCAGGACTCAGGGAAATATTGATAGGGTTGATGCAAAGCTAGTAATCGACTGCGCTAAGGAAGAGGATCCTGTGGCAGTTGATATCTTTAACCGCTATATCGATAATTTAAGTTCAGCTATAGCTTCAATAACTGCACTGCTTGATCCTGAAGTTATTGCCCTCGGAGGAGGAGTAAGCAGAGCAGGGGAGTTTTTACTAGAGCCTTTACGTGAATTAGTTAGGCAAAAGTCATTTTTCAAGTATCCCTATAAAATAGTGGCTGCTGAACTTGGAAATGATGCAGGGATTATAGGAAGCGCTTTGTTGGGTGAGTTTAAAAAAGAAGCAGATGAATAAATCCACCTGCTTCAATTCATTTTACTTGGAAAACAAAGGTTGAGGATAATCTCCCTTATCCTGCATTGCTTGCAATGCTGCAGCAACGGGTTCTAAATCCTCCTTGTAGGTAACGCCATACCACTTGCCTAAAGAACGAAGCACCTCCACAGTAGCCTTTTCTTCATGTAGGAGGTCGTTTATGATAGTTGGAAGTAAGAATTCTGCTTTGATAGGATTTTCTTTAAGAGCTTTGTCGAGAAATGCAGGAAATCTGTTTTCAAGCTCATCTAAAAAGCTTGGGGGCAACCCCCATAGATTCATAGATACGGTTGTACCCTTTTCAATCTGATGTATTTTACCGTCTTCATCAGTATATTCGATTAGATCTCCACGCTTTTGTATTTGTGCGCACTCTACTATTGATTCCAGGAAGTTACCTAAAAGCTCACACACACCCCTTGTCACGTGGCCGTGATCGCTCAGGGTGTTTTCAATCTGATATCCCACCATGGATAGGCGATATATTTTATCATCAGTTTTTTGTTTTTTAAGATTGTGGTAAATTACTCGAAAAGCGTGTTTTCCATAGTAATCATCGGCATTTATCACTGCGAAGGGCTGATCGAGATATTGTTTTGCGCATAGAACAGCATGGCCTGTTCCCCAGGGCTTAACCCTTCCTTCTGGAACCTCATAACCTTCTGGAAGCATATTCAACTCCTGGAAGGCGTACTCTACTTCAATTAAGTCTTTAACTTTATCTCCAATAAGTTTTCTAAAATCATCCTCAATTTCTTTTTTTATTATAAACACTACTTTTTCAAATCCTGCTTGGATAGCATCATAGATTGAAAATTCGATTATAGCTTCTCCATGCTTTCCCACTGGTGCCATCTGTTTTAATCCACCGAAACGGCTGCCTATTCCCGCCGCCATTATAACCAGTATAGGTTTATTCATACATACCACCTCATTTGTATTGAAAAAGAACAGAACTATAATTTATGCCGGTCTTTCTGTAATAATACTATATTAGATTTAGTCAAAAATCAATTTTCCTAATAGAAAAAAAATGGACTAAATAAGTGAAATATGGACATATTTTTATAATCATGGTATATTTGAAACCAACATTAACCGATTATATCGGAGGTAGTTATGAATTTTATTAAAAACATGCTCTTTATTTTATGGACCTATTTTTACCAGCTTACTATAAAACATCATCAGAGGAATATAAGAAAATATAGAGCACAAGGGGATTACGAAAAAGAGAGGGCGGAAATCCGCACGGCGCAGGATGCATGGGCAGATGCTTTGATTAAAAAAGCTAAGATTAAAATTAATGTATCCGGCACTGAAAACATTCCTGAAGGTACAGTATTGTTTGTGTCAAATCATCAGAGTTATTGGGATATACCTGTTTTTCTTGCTGCTATTAGAGGAAAACAGTTTGGCTTTATAGCAAAATCAGACCTATCTAAACTTCCTTCCTATGGCGAATGGATGATAGACATCAGATGTGTATTTATAGAAAGGGAAGATACAAGGGCTTCGCTAAAGGCAATAGAAGAGGGTATCAACTTATTGAAGCAGGGCTTTTCCCTTGTGATATTTCCCGAAGGAACTAGAAGCAAGGGTAGGGAAATGGGGAAATTTAAGAAAGGAAGCCTCAGATTAGCTACTAAGACAGGCATTCCTATAGTACCTATTACAATTGATGGAACCTATAAAGCTTATGAAGAAAAAGGCTATTTGCAGCCTGCAAGCGTAAGCTTTAAAATACATAAACCCATTGAAACAAAGGGGATGAGCAGAAAAGAGATAGCCGAATTGCCGGAAAAGGTTGAGAAGATAATTAGAGACGGATTATTTTAAACTTTATCTTGCAAAATAGATTTGTTATGGTATACTTATATGGCATTAAATTTGTTAATGCTCCTTGCCTTGGAAACAAGGCCATTTAGTCCATAAGGAGGTGACGATGGAATGAGAAATTATGAAGTTATGTTCATAATTGAGTCTACTTTAGAGGATGAGAAAAAAGAAGCTACCATCGAAATGGTTAAGGAGATCATTTCAGCTGATGGTGAGGTTGAAAAAGTAGATGTTTGGGGAATCAGAAAACTTGCTTATCCGATTCAGAAAAAAGATGAAGGATATTATGTAGTTATCGAATTCAAAGCTAATGCCGATCTTCCAAACGAACTCGACAGAAGACTCAAGATCTCTGACAGCATAATCAGACATATAATCATCAACAAAGACGAAAAGTAAATTAGTTACTCCCGTTTATAGTAAGGAGTTGTAAGATGAACAATGTAGTATTGATCGGAAGATTAACAAGGGACCCTGAATTGAGATATATTCCTCAAAGCGAGACAGCGGTAGTTAATTTTACGCTGGCAGTTGATAGGCCTATGGCCAAGGAAAAGACAGCCGACTTTATTAGAATCGTTGCTTTTGGTAAAACTGCAGAGCTTTGTGAAAAGTATTTGGCAAAAGGAAGACTTGTAGGTATTCAGGGCAGAATTCAAACAGGGAGTTACAAAACCCAGAGCGGTGAAACCCGCTATACCACAGATGTCTATGCTGAGAGAGTAGAGTTTCTCGACTGGGGAGAAAGAAAACAATCGGATGATTCATCGTCCTTTAATACTGATGATGGAATTCCAGAAGGATTCCAGACCCTTGATGATGACGATGACATCCCATTTTAGAGGAAGGGAGATTGAATATGAACGAAAAGAAACGTGGCATGAAGAGAAGAAAAGTATGCCAGTTTTGCGCAGATAAAACAGAAACTATCGATTACAAAGATGTTGATAAGCTGAAGAAATATATGACTGACAGGGGTAAGATCTTACCCAAGCGCATTACTGGTAATTGTGCAATTCATCAGAGAGCTGTTACCAGGGCTATTAAGAGGGCTAGGATAGTAGCGCTTTTACCATATACAGCTGATTAATATTAATGAAAAACATAAAAAGCCTTTGCTTTAGCAAGGCTTTTTTTTACAATTTTAGAGTTTAGTTGTTTTTTGACAGTAATTAAAAAATCACATCTTAAGTATAATTTATGGTATAATCATTTAAAACCTCCGTTGGAAGTCGCGAGGAAAAACATATGGCGAGTAATCTATTTAAAAGAATATTAAAACCCTATATGAGGGCGGGTACTGTAACTTTAATAGTATTTGCACTAGCCCTCTTATATTTCAACACCTATGCGGGAATAGCTGCTTTTGTCGTTATAGTTGGATTAGTTCTGTACTCACGCAGACTGTCGGAAAAGAAGACCGATTTATTTATAGAATATGCAAAAACAATCACAAATGAATTAGAAGAAACTATCAGATATTTTATTGACGACAATCCTTTTCCGCTTTGTATGGTTGATCCAGAGGAAAATATATTCTGGTTTAACGATAAGTTTAAGCAGATATTTCCTGATGCGGAAATGCTGAACTCATCAATCGCAGAGATTACAGGCTTGAGATATGCCGACCTTACAGCTGATGATGTGAACGGCAGACATATTTTAGTAAACAGAAAAGACAGAATTTATAGAATTTTAACTTCTTCTTTAGACAAAAAACAAAGCGGTAGCATTATTATCTACTGGGTAGATGTAACAAGTTTTGAAACTTTAAAGGACCTCTATAACGATGAGAAGGTCTGCTTTGCATATATCAACGTAGACAATTTTGATGAGCTGATATCAAGCACTCCCGACGAGAGGAAATCTATAATAGCATCCCAGATAGAGATAGCTATACGTCAGTGGTCTGCAAGAATATATGCAACTGTTATAAAATACAGCAATTCAAACTATTTTGTTGTCTTCGAACAGAAACATCTTAAAAAGCTTGAAGCAACCAAGTTTTCAATTCTTGATGAAATTAGGGAAGTTGACACCGATGCCGATTTTCCAGCTTCACTATCTATAGGAGTTGGTGTGGGCGGCAAGAACTTGGTCGAACTCGAAGAATATGCCTCAGCTGCCTTAGATCTTGCCTTGGGCAGAGGTGGTGACCAGGCTGTCGTAAAGAGAAGGAGCAAGGTAGACTATTTCGGCGGTAAGCTTCAGACTGTTGAGAAGAGAAATAAGGGTAAGTCCAGGATTATGGCCCATGCTATAAGGCAGATGATCGACCAGTCAGGAAGAGTTATTATCATGGGGCATAAGAATCCGGATATGGACTCCTTTGGATCTGCTTTAGGAATAAGCAGAATTGCAAAAAACAGAAACAAAGAGGGCGGCATATTGGTTGCCAACCAGATAGGGAATATAAAGAAAATTTATGATAAAGCTTTAGAGACAGGTGAGCACCGATTCATATCCCCTGAAGAAGCAAAGGCTATAACAGATAAGGACACCCTGCTTGTAATAGTTGATACCCATAGGCCTAGCCTTCTGGATTGCCCAGAGCTGCTTACTATGACTGACAAGATAGTAGTTATAGACCACCATAGAAAGGCAGAGGACAATATCGACAATGCCACACTGACCTATATGGAGTCATATGCTTCTTCTACTTCAGAACTTGTCAGTGAAATACTCCAATATATTGGGGATGGCAAGAAGAATATTGAAAAGTTTGAAGCAGAGGCCCTGCTTGCAGGTATAATGCTAGATACTAAGAACTTTTCAATAAAGACGGGTGTTCGTACCTTTGAAGCAGCTTCATGGTTGAGAAGAAATGGAGCAGACACTATCAGCGTCCGTCAGCTCTTCCAAACAGATATTGACTTTATCAGATTAAAAGCCTCAATAATTGCAAAAGCTGAAATACTTCCTCAAGGTATAGCCATATCAGCTTGCAAGGAGCAGTATCAAAACGTGCATATGCTTACCTCTCAGGCTGCAGACGATCTTTTAGAAGTTGAAGATATTAAAGCCAGCTTCGTAATAGGAAGCGACGAAACAGGCAAAACCATTGTGAGCGCACGCTCCTTGGGGGAAATAAACGTTCAGACCATAATGGAGAAAATGGGTGGAGGCGGACATCTGGCTACTGCAGGTGCTCAGCTTGATATACCGATAGAAGATACTGTTTTAGAGATAAAGAAGCTATTAGAAGAGATATAAATGGAGACGGGAGGTTCCGACTATGAAAGTTATACTTTTAGAAGATATAAAAGGTCTAGGTAAGGCCTATGATGTGGTCAATGTAAATGACGGATACGCAAGAAATTACCTACTTCCCAGAAAATTGGTTCAAGAAGCCACACCCAAGAATTTGAAGCAAGTAGAAAAGTACAAGCAAGAGCTGGCTCAAAAAAGAGCTGAAGATTTAGAGTCTGCCAAGATATTAGCTAAGAAGATAGATGAAATTCAGGTGAAATTAACTACTAAAAGCGGAGAGGGAGGAAGGCTGTTTGGTTCAATAACCAGCAAAGACATATCCGACGGACTTTTAGCCCAACACGGGATTGAAGTGGATAGGAAAAAGATTGTATTAGATAATCCTATCAAGCAGACAGGAGAACATATAGTTGAAATTAAACTGTTTCAGGTTGTAGTTGCAAAATTAATAGTAGTAGTTGAATCCGAATGAGGAATAATATGAATACCAATGAACGAATTCCACCTCACAACGATGATGCAGAAAAATCTGTATTAGGATCAATCATCCTTGATAAAGATGTACTCTTTGATGTTCTAGAGATACTGAAGCCTGAAGACTTCTACAGTAAGATGCATCAGGAGATATATAGAGCTATTATTGAATTATACCGTAGAAGTGAATCGATAGACATCTTGACTGTTTGCGAAGAACTCAAGAAGAGAAATACTCTTGAAATGGTCGGAGGAAGGGCCTATATTGCACTTCTATCTACTATTGTTCCAACTACTGCAAATGCAGTGCAGTATGCTAAGATCGTAAGTGAAAAGGCAGTATTAAGAAGGCTAATTACTGCTTCTTCCGAGATTATGGAAAAGGCCTATAAAGAAAATATTGAGTCTGAGAAAGTATTAGATCTGGCTGAGCAATCAATATTCGAAATTGCTCAGACCCGCCAGAGGAAGGATTTTGAACCTCTTAAAGATGTTCTATATAGCAACCTTCAGCGCATAGATGAAGTATCTAAGCTTGAAGGTGGACTTACTGGAATAACAACAGGTTTTATTGACTTAGACGCTAAGACTTCCGGTTTACAAAGGTCAGACCTAATAGTGCTGGCAGCCAGGCCAAGTATGGGAAAGACAGCCTTTGCCCTTAATATAGCCCAACATGCTGCAATAAAGGGCAAAGCTAAAGTGCTGATATTCAGTTTGGAGATGTCAAAGGATCAGCTGGGTCAAAGATTGCTTTCTATGGAAGCAAAGGTGGACATGCAAAAGATTAAAACAGGCAAACTGGATCGCAGCGACTGGGATCAGTTATCTGAAGCCATTGCCAAGCTGTCAGAGGCCGATATTTACATAGACGATACACCGGGAATTAGCATACTGGAGATTAAGAATAAGTGCAGAAGGCTTAAGGCCGAAAAGGGCTTAGATCTTGTTATTATCGACTATCTACAACTTATGTCATATGAGGGAGCAAGGGCAGAGAGCAGGCAGCAAGAGATAACCGCCATCTCCCGCTTTCTTAAACAGATGGCAAGGGAGATGGACTGTCCTGTATTGGTGCTATCTCAGCTTTCCCGTGCTCCTGAGCAGAGAACCGACCATAGGCCTATTCTATCTGATCTTCGCGAGTCTGGCGCCATTGAACAAGATGCCGACATAGTAATGTTTCTTTATAGAGATGAATACTATAATCCTGAAACCGATAAGCCTAATATATGTGAAGTAAATATTGCTAAACAGAGAAGTGGCCCCACAGGAATTGTTGAGCTTACCTGGCTTGGTAAGTATACAAGATTTGTTGATACAAGCTACCTTTCAGATATATCGTAGTTTGGAGGGAAAAGGAGGGGGAGGTTGTGATTACAAAGGATATGTTTGTTCATGAGATCCTGGAAATCGATGACAGGTTCCGCAAAATCTTGTCTGACTACGGTATGCACTGTCACGAATGTTCCGGGGCAAAAAGTGAAACATTAGAGCAAGCTGCTAAGGGACATGACGTAGATTTTGAAAAATTACTAAAAGAATTAAATAGTTTGAAAGGCCAGAAATGAACTTTAAACGGAGCAAAATATACATTTATTACTTACATAATACTGCTGTTGAGAACGTATTTATAAATGAATACATGATAGATGCCCCTGGCGATTACGTCAAGGTTTTTTTGCTTGGGCTAATGTATGCAGAAATAAATATGTCGATGAACAATAAGACTATTGCAAAACAGCTTTCTCTGGAAGAAGAGGATGTCTTAAAGGCATGGACCTATTGGGAGAAAAAAGGTGTAATAAAGAAGCATTACCCCAATCCTGAAGATCCTTTTCGCTACAGGGTTGAATTTTTGAATCTCAAAGAGCAGATTTTTGGTGTGTGCGGCAAGAACAAGAAGGGCGAGGACAAACTGCCCGAATCCCTAGAAGGGCTTATGAATGACAAAGAGTTAAAGAAGATGTACAGCAGGATTGAGCAGATTACTGGCAGACTGTTTGAAGGAAAGGAACCTGTTGCAATCCTTGGCTGGATTAAGGACTATGGAGTTACGCCCGAATTTATTATCTACGCATACGAGTACTGTGCAAAATACAGGAATAACTGCAAGCACAACTATGTGGCTGCAGTTGTAAGGGAATGGGTAAATAGTGGTTTAAGAACTGTAAGGGATGTGGAGAGACATCTCGAAGAATATGATAACAGACACTATCTTTACAAGAGGGTGTTAAGGGCATTAGGCTTTCATAGGAATCCCACTGAAGAAGAAAAGAGGATCATGGATACATGGTTCGACGATTTAGGCTTTGATATTTCAAAAGTACTTGCAGCCTGCAACAAGACCAGCGGTATATCAAACCCTAATATCAACTATGTTAATTCTGTTCTAAGAGCTTGGAGTAAAGAGGGTAAAGAGCAAGCTGAAGATAAGCAAAGGAGCACAGAGGGGAATATAATATCCCAGGTCATAAAGTCTTATGAAGAAGAAAGAATAAAGAATGAGAAGGAAGCTGAAGAACGTAGAAATGAGGTGTACAGGGCTGTCCCAAGGATAAAAGAAATAGAAGAGGAGACAAGACAGATAGGACTGGAGATATCTAAGCTCATGCTATCCAGCGGATCGGCATCAAAGATTAAGATAAGCCAGCTCAAAAAAAGAGCAGAGGAGCTCAATAATGAGAGGGCCTATCTCTTGACTGATAATAATTTTAAACTTGATTATATGGATATATGGTATACATGTACGGTATGTAAGGACACCGGTATACTAGATACAGGGGAGCGGTGTTTTTGCTTCAAGGACAAGCTCGAAGAGTTTGAAAAAATGATATGAGATAATACATTTGTGTCAAAAAAGTATAAAAAAAGAAA
>JAAYHT010000293.1 GCA_012735285.1 Clostridiales bacterium
AAATATTATCAAGGATACTCTTCTAGTCATTTATTGCTCGCTCTCCTCAATTAAATTTAGTATATTATTAATTTGATTGTAAAGTGTATATTTATCACCCGAATTATCGATTACATAATCAGCTTTCTTTACTTTCTCGGATTGACTCATCTGATTATTAATACGATCAATAGCCTGCTCCCTTGTCAATTTATCTCGAATCATAATACGATTAATTCTGGTTTCTTCATCAGCGTCCACAACCCATACCATATCTACCAACTCATCCATATTTGTTTCATAAAGCAAAGGTACGTCCAAAAAAACAAACTTTTCATTGTCATAGCTCTTAGCTCTTTCAATAATGATGTCAATAATTTTAGTATGCATAATACTGTCTAGCAAAGCTTTTTTATCTGGATCTGAAAAAACAATATCTGCTAATTTCTTACGGTTCAAGCTACCATCTTGCAGCAATATTTCATCACCAAATTCTTTAGCTATTTTATTAAGGGTTTCAGAGTTAGGCTCTACTATTTCTCTGGAAATCTTATCAGCATCTATTACCTTATAGCCCAATTCAATTAAGTATTCTGAGACGGTAGACTTGCCTGTGCCGATTCCTCCTGTTAAGCCTATTAACTTCATCTATCTTACCTCATTTCAGTTCATACCGGTTGTCCCCTACGCTCATATCTACAGAAAGATTTACATCTAATTTAATTACATTTACCATGTTTTCTTCCAATAGCTCTTTTACTCTTTCTAGCTCATCTTTTTTTGTATGAATGATTAGTTCATCATGTACCTGAAGTATTAGTCTAGATTTAAGCCCCTCTTCTATTAACTGGTTGTGACAGCGTATCATGGCAAGTTTTATTATATCAGCTGCACTTCCTTGGATTGGGCTGTTCATAGCCAGTCTTTCTGCTGCTTGCCTAGCCACGTAATTACTTGAATTCATCCCCTGTATTGGACGTTTACGGTTCATAATCGTTGTAACATATCCGTCGCGCTTACATTTTTCTATCTGCTTATCCATGAATTTTTTAACATAAGTATACTTTTTAAAGTATTCGTTAATATATTTTTCAGCCTGTTTTCTCGAAATATTTAGTTCGGTAGCAAGTCCAAAGCTGCTCATTCCATATATAACTCCGAAGTTTACAGCTTTAGCATCACTTCTCTGAAGCGGGGTAACTTCAGACTCAGGTATTCCAAAAACCTTTGAGGCCGTTGCCTTGTGAATATCTGCTCCTTTGTTAAAAGCTTCTATTAAGGCTGGATCCTCCGACATATGAGCTAAAACTCTTAACTCAATCTGCGAATAGTCTGCACCCACTAAACAGTATTCTTCATTATCAGGTATAAAAGCTTTTCGCAGATTCCTTCCAACTTCTTGGCGTATAGGTATATTCTGCAAGTTGGGTTCGGTACAGCTTATACGTCCTGTTGCTGTTACTGTCTGCTGAAAATGTGCATGAATCTTTCCGTCTTTATGGATCAATGGTAAAAAACCTTCGATATATGTGCTGTTGAGTTTAGTGAGAGTACGATATTCCAGTATTAAATCGATTATCTCATGTTCTCCTCTTATGCTCTCAAGAACTTCTGCACTTGTAGAGTAGCCAGTCTTATTCTTCTTCCCTGCAGTTAAACCTAGCTCTTCAAACAAAACAGTTCCTAGCTGCTTTGGTGAGTTTATATTAAATTCATGGCCAGCTGCCTGATATATTTTCTTCGCTAAGGAATCTATTTGTTCAGATAGTATTTTCCCTGCATTGATCAATTCGTCTTTATCTACGGCAAAGCCTTGTGCTTCCATTGAAGCTAACACTTTTATAAGTGGAAGTTCAATCTCTTCAAATACAACGGTTAGTTCCTCTTCCTCTATTCTCTTTTCTAATATTTCTTTTAGATTTAAAACTGCATCGCACCAATTAAGGCTATATTCCATTAGCTCATTAGAATCGTTTAAAAAGCCTAATTGTATGTTATCTGTTTGATTATCAGTCTTTATATCTTTATGGAAGTATTCAATCGATAATAGATTAAGATCATAGCTACTTTTATCGGGCTGTAAGAGATATTGAGCTATTGCAGTATCGAAAACAGAATTTGGATCCCAATCATCAAAACCATTGCAAAAAAGTGCATAATAATCTAACTGAAGTTGATGACCAATTATCTTCAAATCTTTTTGAAAGATTTCTTTAATTTTATCTAATATGCCATCAATGTTTGCATCTATATAATAATGTTTCTTTTCTGTTGAAATAGCAATCGAATAAATCTTAGGTACATCAACATGATTGTTATCACTGAAAACCTTTAGGCAAATAGTATTACCCGTTTCAATTTCAGTTTCTAGTTGTTTTATGTCATCAATAGAATTTATAGAAATTATAGGTTTTTTAACCTGATTTTCTTCTGTTGCTATATTCGGACTTAATTTCTTTAAGAAACTATTAAAGTTTAGCTTCTTATAGATTTCTATTAGCCTTTCATAATCGGGCTCTTCTACCTTTAACTCAGGAAAATTGATATCAATTGGGACATTTGTATTGATTTCGGCCAGTCTCCTGCTTAACAAAGCCAATTGAATATTCTCTTCTACCCTGTTTTTCAGCTTTTCACTTTTAACTTCTTCAATATTGGATATTAGATTAGCAATGCTTCCAAATTGATGGATTAGGTTCTGTGCAGTCTTCTCCCCTACTCCAGGTATGCCAGGAATGTTATTTGATGCATCGCCCATTAATCCTTTAAAATCAACATATTGGTCTGCTGTAAAACCGTACTTTTCCAACATGGCTGATTCATCATATAAATCAAATTCTGAAATTCCTTTTCTTGTGATCATAACTTTTGTCTTGCCTGAAGCAAGCTGAAGCGAATCCTTGTCTCCCGTTATGATAATAGGCTCAAGCCCCTCTTCTTCGCCTCTTTTGGCTAAGGTTCCAATGATGTCGTCAGCCTCAAAACCATCAATTTCTAGTATTTTAATTCTCATCGATTCTAGTACTTCTTTTAACAAGGGAATCTGCATTGCAAGTTCAGGAGGCATCTTCGGCCTACCAGCTTTATATTCCTTAAATTCTTCATGCCTAAACGTAGGTGCCTTCCTATCAAATGCTACAGCTATATAGCTGGGCATATATTCCCTTTGAATCTTTTGCAAAATATTAATAAAACCGTATACCGCATGTGTATACAGTCCTTCTTTAGTCATCATTGGCCGCTGAATTGCATAATAAGCACGAAAAACTAAACTATTACCATCAATAACAACTAATCGGTTCTCCTTTGTCTTGTTGTGGCTCATATATTTCTCCTTCCGAACCCTTCAGTACCATACGAGTAGTAACAGTATTTCCTTCAGAATCCTTTGTTATTAGAATATTGAACACATACTCCTCAGTGTCTTCTTCTTTGTAATATGATAGGATTTGGTATTCAGCCTCTCCAAGATATAGCTCTATCAAACGTTCATATTCGATATATTCATCTGTTATATCATAAGGCGCTAGCTGTAATTCTCGTTTAACAGTATCATTTATATCATATTCTCCATTATCTATATAAAGACGGGCATTTTCCTCTCCACCCTGCTCTGCGGATTCCATACTAGTAATAGAAAGCTCTCCCGATGCGTCATCTTGATATGGTAATTCCATATCATAATTATACATAGTAACTGTAATAAATCCAACAACAAAACAAGCGGCTATTGTAGCTGCGATCTTCATGTAGCGTTTTTTATTCTGTTTTTTAATATTTAAGCCCTCTGATTCCCTTATTCTCTTTGCTTCGTCACGGATAGCGTTTTTTAATCGCATTTCAAAGTGTTCGGGGATCTCTTCTTGAGGCACATTTTGAAGGATATCTACAATATGCTCAATATCTCTATCTATATTTTTTTCATCATGCATTATGATATCCTCCTTTCTATGTAAATTAGACGAAACTGTAATCATTTTGTTCCATTAGCTTATCTCTGAGCTTTCGTCTTGCTCTATTCAGCCTTGACTTTACAGTACCTACTGAACATTCTAGTATTTGGCTAATTTCATCATATGTAAAACCCTGTATATCTCTTAGAATGATAATCTCTTGATGTTCGAGCGACAACATGCTAAGACATTCCAGTACGTAGTTTGTTTTTTCTTTTATATCAAGTAACTCATCTGGCGTGGGGGATTCATCGGTGATATCCATGGTTGTATCTTCATCCTCTTGCAGTCTATTGATGCTATAAACATTCTTTTCGTTTCGTTTTTTTCTTAAAATATCATAGCAGGTATTGACTACAATACGATACACCCAAGTATCGAACTTACAATCACCTTTGAATTGTTGGAGATTACGAAAGACCTTTATTAAACTTTCCTGCAATGCATCCATTGCGTCTTCTTCGTCTCTTAAAAAGCGCAAAGCCGTATTATATGCCTTTGTTTTACAGCCCGAGATAAGTATCTCAAAGCTGGCATCGCATCCGGCTTTAGCTTTTTCTATTAGACGTTTTTCTTTGAAGTTTAACGACATGTCAACTCTCTTTTCAAATCTCTGTTTAATTGATATACTCGGATTATAGCATAAGAAAAAGATGGAGGCAATTATGTACGATTATCATACACATACACACTTTTCAGAAGACAGCGATGCGCCAATGGAGATTATGGTTGAGACTGCTATAAAATTAGGCCTAAAACAAATGGCTATAACAGACCATTACGATCCGGACTATCCTGATCCGAATTTTGTTTTTGGTTTAGATTTTAAACCCTACCACAATGAAATGGAAGCTAAAGCGTTTAAATACCGCAATCAAATAAGAATAGTAAGGGGTATAGAAATAGGAATACAACACGGCCCTACCTTAGATAAATGCAGTGAGGCTGCACATTCATATGACTATGACTTTATTATCGGTTCTTTTCACTGTGCCGAAGGACTTGATCTTTACAATGAAGACTTTTTTGAAAACCGTACAGTGGAAGAAGCTTATCTAGCATTTTATAATTATGTCTATAATTGTTTAATTGAATTCAATGATTTCGATATATTAGGGCATATAAATGTAATCGACAGATATAGGCCATATATTCCCGATTCATCCATTTATATTGATATAATAGCCGAAGCATATCAGAAAGGAATAAGAGACTACGATGTTGAGAAAGTGTACCAAGCTATGAAAGCTACAATGATGCAAGATGCTCGTGGACT
>JAAYHT010000294.1 GCA_012735285.1 Clostridiales bacterium
ATTAACACCTGAGCCGTATATTGTTTATTCACAAACTGTTAGTTTAAAATTACAAAGATTAATTATCGCCGCCATAGGTTATTTACCTTTGGCAGTTTATTTTGTGCGAAAATACCTTCAATTATATGTAAATTTTTGATAATATTAACATATAGATAAAAATAATATAAAAATATGTTGCAATATAACATATAAGTTATATAATAATATTAAAAAGAGATATTTTATAGTGAACGAGCAAAAAGTTCTTGATAATATTTTCTTCCTTTTGATTCAAAATACCCATCCGAATACATAATGGCCCATCATGTTTTAAATACTGAATTAATGAACTTAATAGACGGCAGTGGGTATAAAAAAATATTTTTGAGTAAATATCAAAAATGTTTAAGATTCTTGGAAGGGCTAAAAACAAGATGTCATCTAGGTAATAGCGATTTATTTGAAAAATTACTAAATGAAGATAATTTGTATAGTATTAGGTTGCTAGGTGATAAAAATATAAGAATCCTGTTTTCTTTTTTTACCATCAACGGGAAAAGTAAAGCAATTTTATTACATGCATTTGAGGAGAAAAATAAATCCCACTATGAAAGCGGTAAAAGAATTGCAAGAAGTAGAAGGAATGAAATAATGGACGTTATTATTAAAAAGGAGTGATAATATGTCAATAAATGATATTTTAAAAAATCCTTGGGATATTTTTAATGAAATAGATGATGAAACAAAACAGGAGTTTGAATTATCAAATATGCTTGTTGATATTGCCTGTAAAATAATTAATTATAGATTAGATAATGATTTAACTCAACAAGATTTAGCTAAGAAATTAAATAAAACACAAGCGATGGTTTCAAAATTAGAAAGCGGAGAATACAATCCTACGATAGAATTCTTGTATAAAATATCTAAAAAACTAGGTTGGAAATTTGAATTGATATTTGAAGAAATTAATAATGAAGATGGAATTATTCTAAATATGGAAAAAGAGCAAATATTAAATGAAAAAACTAGAAAAGAAATAGAATTGTTAAAGGGGCTTGCATCGTAATGAAAACAAGTAATATTTTAGCTAATTTCCAGTTTGTAGACAATAAAGTAATTGATTTTTCAATACAGAATAGTTTATTAAAATCAAAAGACATAGCAATAAAAGTTGATTTTGATATGGACTATGAAATAGTAAGTTGCAGACAAACGGAAACAAGTCATATAGGCATTGTTGATTTTATCGTAGAGATCACCGGAAATGCCGAAGGGAAGGGCTCGTATAAGGTTTACTTAAAAATGAGAGGTTTATTTATAGGTTCTAAAAACAATCTATCTATAGATAAATTTGAAAAAATGTTAGAAGTAAATGGAACAGCAACATTATCTCAAATTTCAAGAGCGTATATAATATCGGTAACGTCATTATCTGGTATGCACACTATTAATTTGCCTATGGTAAATATATATTCAATGAAAAAAAACAAAGATAATAGTAAAGTAGAAGCATCACATTAAATTAAGGATTTTTATAAATCAAATGCGAGGCCAAGCTGAAAACCAGCTTGACCTCTTTTAATATATGTTCGCTAATTATATTTGCCCTAAAGAAAGTTGCACAGCATAGGATACAACAACTACTAGAGCGGAAATGATAAACCCGTGAAGCATTGGTTTAAAGCCTGATCTTGAGAGCTCTTTGAAATTTGTCTTTAATCCTATTGCACCAAGTGCCATTACCATTAGGAATTTACTTATAGTTGAAACGTTGTCGCTTACTATAGTAGGGATTAATCCTGTACTTTTTATAGCTACCATCAAGAGGAATAATAAAATGAAATGGGGAAATATCTTTTGGATATTAACCTTTTTTCTCTCAATGTTAGTATCATACTTCTTTTCCTGTTTAGCATGTATAACGGAAAATATTAAGACTATTGGTACAATCGATAGTGTTCTTGTTAGTTTCACAATTACTGAATATGCTCCTGCAGCATCAGAGAAAGCATATCCTGCTGCTACAACGGAAGAAGTATCGTTTATCGCTGTTCCAGCCCATAGCCCGAAACCTATATCGCTCATACCTAGATAAGCGCCTGCTATGGGAAATAGTATGACCATGAGTACGTCGAATATAAATGTTGCTGATATTGCATATGCAATATCGCTATTTCTAGCGTCAATAGTCGGAGCTATTGCTGCAATAGCTGATCCTCCACATACTCCTGTTCCTGCAGATATAAGGCTTGAAAGCTTCCAATTCATATTAAATAGTCTTCCTAGTACATAGCCTCCCCCGAAAGCTGCAAAAAGTGTAAAGCACATTACTATTAAAGAATATTTTCCGACTGATATAACCTGTGAAAATCCAAGTGTTAAACCCATTAATATTATTGAAAGCCTTAATATTTTTTTGATGTTAAGTTTATTCCGTTTTTAAAAATATCATATTTATGTAGTAGCGGGTTTAGCATCATGCCTATTATTAGTGCAAATACACCCCCGCTTATAAGCTGGTTTGGTATTAGTTTACTTATATTTATTGACACTGCTGCTAAAACTGCTGCAAGTAAAAGTCCAGGTGTGAATTTTTTGTTTACGTTCATGTATTTCCCTCCTCTACTATTGATTTTAAAGTAAAGGAATGATAGTATCAAATTATAAAATATTATATAATTATAAGTATAATTTATAGGTGGAGCCATGATTGATTTTAGACATGAGACCTTTTTACACTTATGTGAGATAAGAAACTATACAAAGACAGCTGGAGAGTTGAATATAACTCAACCTGCGGTTTCCCAGCATATAAAATACTTGGAAGAGATCTATGGGGGGAAACTATTTGTTTATGAAAACAAGATGCTCCAGCTGACACCAAGGGGCAAGATGTTATATGACTTTTTAAAGCGAATGTCCGCAGATTTTGAACAGGTAAAATCTAAGATTATGTCTATTGGGGAACAAACAGTCATTTCCTTCGGTGCTACCCTGACTATCGGAGAGTTCGTTATGCCTGAGATAATACTCGATCTGATGCGTAAGGATAATAATCTTCACCTAAATATGCTAGTGGAAAACACAAAGACTTTGATTGACAAGTTATATTCAGGAGAGGTAGCTTTTGTTCTATTGGAAGGATATTTTAATAAGGCTGAATTTGGATACAAATTATTTCGCAAGGAAGAATTCATCTCTCTATGTTCTCCTCAATCACCTTTGAGCGAAGGGGAATATGTATTAGAAGATTTGCTGAATTATAACTTGGTATTAAGAGAAATTGGTTCAGGTACAAGAGATATTTTAGAGCAAGAGCTGTATAGAAGGAACTTAAGTGTAGATAGTTTTAAAAATGTTATTGAAATAGGTAATATGAATGCTATTAAAGAGCTTGTTACTCAAGATATAGGAATTACCTTTATGTATAAAGCTGCAGCACAAAAGGAATTAGAGAAGGGCCAACTGTATAGTATTAATGTTAAGGATTTTAACGTTATCCGTGAATTTAATTTCGTCTATTTAAAGGATAGTGTTCATGTGGAAGAATATTTTGATTGGTTTAAAAAGTTAGAAAGGTATAATTGAATTAGTTTTGCCCCAAGCTTTAAGCCTGGGGCAAATTTTATTATATTGGAGTTGTTAATTTATTATTTCTCCTACAAGCATAGTTTGGGTTATTTCCACTTTGAGAGGAAACTTGATTACTGTTTGTGTTGTTTCCGTTTGGTTCTCCGCAGTTTATACATATATTTTCATTTGATACCTGACCACACTGAACGAAAGGATCACCTACATTAGTATAGGCTCCAAATTCAATTGGGACGGATACACAGATGTTTTGCGTGATTGTAAAGATGCAAGAACCATTTTCCACTCCATCACAGTTAGGCGTTGGCGTTATAGTCGGTTCGCCGCAACAGAAGGTCACTGTTTCACCCCTATTGGCGAAAGGTGTGATTGTTACAGGGACACAAACTGTTGAACGCTGGTATGCTATAGCTTCACATCTTTGGGGAACTTCACCACATACAGGGCCGCAAATGCTAAGCTGGTTAGCTGTTACACCACCACCAAATAGGCATGCTACATTAGGTCCAATATCGAAAGGCACTGTTAGCTCGAAACAGAAAGTCATTTCTCCATCTACCTTGTTTACTTCAAAATCAAACTTTAATCCTATACAGCCTGTAGGCGGATCCGGGTTTTCAGGAGTTCTTAATTCAACATTACCGCCTTCCCCGAAATTAACTTCTTGTTCAACACCATCAATCACAACTGAAATGTTGGTTATTTGATCCTCAGTAATATTTTCGCAGATACCTAGAACAAAGTGACTTAGATCGGCGAATTGCGGCGCATCAGATCCAACACCTCGTATATTATAGCAGAATCTCTGGTTTTCACCAGGACCAGGTTCTAGGTTAGATGCGGCTTGATCAAGTTCTATAATAAACGGCAGTATTCTTTCTCCCGGCACTTCGGAGTAGTCAACTACGAAATCACATGGAAATTGTTGTATTTGTTGTAACATAGCTGCCTCCTATTCTGACTGCTCTCCGCAGTTTGTGCAAATATCTTCTCTTGATACTTCACCACAAAGGACGAAAGGACTGCCGACATCTGAATTGGCACCAAATTCTACTGGTACTGCTGTGCAGATATTTTGTGTGATAGTAAAGGTGCAAGTACCATTTTCTGTTCCTGGACATGACATAGCTCCGGGAGTAATCATTGGAGGCCCACAGCAAAAGGTTGTTGTTTCTCCTGGTAATGCGAATGGAGTCACAGTTACTGGTACACATACTGATGCTCTTTGAAAACCTGTTGCAGGACAGGTTACAACTGGTTGTTGATTTATAACTAAATTTGCCATTATAGCAAACCTCCTATTTCTTCATTAATAATGTTTACTCTATAATATGAAGAAATAGGGTTATTTGTCACAAGGGAGAGGGTTATAGGGAAATGTACTGAGCTATTCTGAAGTGCATTCTGCTGGTTTTTTATCCTTTCTTAAACCCTTATAGACTGGTTGACGCATAAAGCCCCCTGATGTTTTCATCATATACTGTACTTTACAAACAAGAATAGGTTGTATCCATACTACATTTTCATTGCTAGATGATAAATGGCGGAAGGGTGGTGTATCAAGCCTTGGAATTGATTTAATAATTTTTAAATCATGAGAAGAGACACCTAAAGTGACATGGCCTTTATATATTAATTCAGAACCTTTGTATTGGCCTAGAACTATACTTGTTACTCCGCTTTCTTTTGTAATGTAACCGCAAACTACAAAATCATCATCTAAGAGGTTTTTAATTTTGATCCAATCATTAGTCCTTTTACCAAAATAGTATTTGCTGTCTTTTTTCTTGGCAACAATGCCTTCTAAATCATTTTGCTCAGCAAGTTCATAGTACTGTATCCCGTGTTCTTCAATATAGCGGGAGATTGCTAATCTTTCGGATTCAATTATTGTATTCTCTAATAATTCTTTGCGCTGCATCAGATCGTAGTGGTTTACTAGATGGTCGTTTACATAAAGTATATCAAAGGCTATAAAACTAGCCGGCAATCTTGATGAAGCAAGCTCTATTTTAAAAGTATTAGTCATTAAAGATCTTCTTTGAATTTCCTTAAAAGAAGGTTTACCGTCTTCTATAACTATTAGTTCCCCATCTAATATGCATTTGCTTTTTATCTGCTTGTGTATATTAGATAATTCGGGAACCTTAATGAGCATTTTTTGATTACGCTTGTTTCTAAGTTCTGTACCGTTATTATCTAGATATGCAATACAGCGTTCGCCGTCTAGTTTGAGTTCGAAGATGAAATCAGGGCTGTCAAAGGCTTCCCTTGTATTTTTAATCAACATCGGTTTTATATTCTTAGTATCAAAT
>JAAYHT010000295.1 GCA_012735285.1 Clostridiales bacterium
ATATACGTTAATGCGCGGTTTAGAAAAGCAACGGCTAAAAGCTTTGCTTACTTTTGCATGCATGAATTTAAAAAAGTTGGCTAAATGGAAACGAAAAAATGGGCTACTACCACCGTTTATTAATCAAATCAGAAAATTTCTTTATCAAATTAAAAAAGGTGTTGGAGTTTTTAATGTTCCAGCACCTTTTTTGTCTACAGACTGAGGATAGTAGGTTTTTATACTACTATCCTTTTTAATTATCTACTTATTGCGCTCTTCTAATTTTTTTAGCCCTTTTTCAGTTATTTTAAAGTACCTGAATATGACTCCATTGGACTTAACATAACCTTCATCTTCCAGTCTCCCAACAACCGGGATCATTTTTCCTGTATCTCCTTGAGCTTCTGAAACTACTTGATAATAATCGGTTTTCTCATTTCTATCGTTAAGATCTTTAATGACTTTTAGGACTCTAATTTCTTCATCATTCAAATCGAACATTTCGTACCTCCTTTCAATTTTAAGCTGTAATATTCCAAATTACAGCAAAACCTATTATCGTTATAATAGCGACAATAATCATTATAATATCTCTTGCAGTCGAGCTATCTTTTGTAAATACATTTTCATCAGTGCAATTTTCTTTTAGACAATAGGTCATATAGTCAATCTCAACAAGTTTGTTATTTATGACTAGTTCGCCCAATGCAAGTTTTATTTCTCCTACATTCGCACCTGTTCTATCGATAATATCCGCCATAGTTGCCTTTCTATTAGATAAGAAATCAGTAATTTCTTCTAATAGCTCTGGTTTAGCAGCTGTTTTTTCTGCCTTACCCCACCATGGACCAGTCTTACTTACAATTAGACTGATAATAACCATTAGGCAAACCGATAGAACTACTGCCCACCAAGCAGAATTAAATCTAGCTCCTCCTCCAGTGAATGTCCAATAAATCGAAACTACACCAGCTACTACTATAGATATTAATGCCCCTTCTTTACTTGCTTTCTTCCAGAAGAGAGCAGCAACTAATGGACCAAAAAGTCCGGTTGAAAAGACGAATATAAAGCTTAAACCAGACCAAACAGATTTCAACGAAGTTGCAAATAAAAGAATTGCTACCATTACACATGCGGTAACAATTCTAGAAATAACAGTTACCTGTTTTGTTGTCGCATTTGGATTAATAACCCTTTGATAAAAATCTCTTACAATAACAGTTATGGCACCCATGCTACATCCGTCTACAGTTGACATGGCTGCAGCAAAAACACCCGCTGTAGCTATTCCTCCAAGCAATACTGGGGATAGTGCAATCATCATACTTAATGATACTTCGCCACTTGCCAAATTAGGATCAACAACCCTTGCCATTAATCCTATTATAGTTACAGGAATAAGAACACCAACTGTTAAGAAAGCTGCACTTATTCCAAAACCGAACTTAGCATGCCAAACATTTCTTGAAGCAGAAGCTCTTTGGAAATACCACTGTGATCCCCATTCGTTCATCCACATCCATTGAAGAACCCAGGTTAGAACGAGTGCTAGTGGTGCTCCAAACAATGAAAAATATGATCCCCCCACGGATTCGGGCAATTCAGCTAAAGCAATAGCTTGAAAACCTCCATACTTTATAAGTGCCCAGACTGCTATTACAGGGAATGATGCAAAACAGAATAATAGTTGTGGTAAGTTAGTAAGGTTAGCAGCCCAAAATCCCCCCATTACCATGTAGAATAAAATGATTATCCAAGAAATAAAGATACCAAGATTATTAGGAATACCGAACATAGTATTTGTAATAATGCCAATAGCGCTGAACTGAGCCGCTGATGCAGACAAACCTGATAGCATAATGAAGAAACCTGCTATTAAGCGTACATTAAAACCATACTTTATTTCAAATAATTCTGATATGGTAAAAGCACCGCAAAGCCTAACACGTCTAGCATATATAAATGCACATATTAGAAATCCAATTATTGTCGATGCTTCATACCATATGCCACCTAGCCCATATGTATATGAAAAGTTAGATACAGAAGTAATTACAGCACCTGAATAGTTGGTTCCAACAAGACCTGCAGCTACAATCAGCCAACTCATCTGTCTTCCAGCAAGATGGAAGTCCGTTTGGCTTTTGATCTGTCCGCCAGCTTTTTTCCCAACAATAATGAGTACAATTAAATAGATAATTACAATTGAAATCTGAAATATTTGTGCACCTGTCACACTGTCGCCCTCCTTTTCTATTTTGCTTCTTTTTACTGAAAACCTATGAAATCCAAGTGCATTTCATTACTTTGTCTCGAAATTAATAAACTGTCTCGCCTGAATCACAACATAATTCTTAGTAAATAGAGACTAAGTACGTATTAGTCAACCTCTTCGATAAGCTCCAAATTAGTCCCATCAGGATCTTTGAAATAAATCCACTTCCATCCTTTCAAGGGACCATCTTTTATAACATCGTAATTTTCAGAACAAAAAGCTACTCCTGCTTTCTTCATTTGTTTAATCTTTTCTTCAATATTGTTTACTTTAAATGCTATATGTACCTGTCCTGGTATATTTACTGGAACACCATAATTAAACATAGGAGGAGGATATTTATATTCTATCAATTCTATTTCGGTATCTGTGTTTGGAATCCTGAACACACATATTTGAATAACAGCACCCGGGACTGATAGTTTTTCCCCTCTTGTTTTCCGAACCTCCTCTTCTTTGATTAGTTCTAAACCAAGTACATCGCGATAAAACGGAATGCTCACACTTAGATCTTTTACAGCTATACCTGCATGAACTATTCCTTTCACTAGATCCCTCCTTTTTCCATTATACTAACTTTAACTTTCAATTCTTTTTATTACAATTCTTATGCCAATTAAAAATAAAAAAATAAGATTATATTCTAATATAAGTAAATGCTTATTAATATTGAAAATTTAAAATTTTATTATCTTTGCTAAACAAAAAGTACTTCACAAAAGTGTCGCAAATTTGTCATTCAAATGACAAATTAATGACGATATATTGACATATGTCAACTATAAAGCTATATTAATAAGTAAATAAATACATAATGTTTAGGGGGAATATGCCAAATGGAGTTCAATGCTCAATATCAGAAATTAATAAAAGAATATTGGCAGTATTACATAGCAGAAGGCAATCCCCTGCCAGATAAATTACCCGGAATGCGTCAAGGAGTTCTAGATTCTTGGAAACAGTCTTTAAAATACAACATATCACCTTTTGAATGTGTCCCGTCTATCTTAACAGATAAAGAGTTGGCAAACTTATTAAACAAAAATTAACAACTTATGTTTTTAATGTATTTAATAAAATTAAATTAACTTTCTTGCATCATAAACTACTCGTAAATTTATTATTACCTTCAATCCCAAACCCTATACTTATTTATATTAATATTGTATTTTCTTATTTTCCTATATAAAGTACGTTTAGATACTCCCAATATCATAGAAGAACTCGTTACATCGCCATGTTCTTTGCGTAAAGTTTCAATAATAAGGGTTCGTTCATCGTTATATGATAGGTATTTTTTTCCGGTTAATGCTTGATTCCGATATGATATTTCTTTCTTTATTGGGATTTGTATTTCGTTTCGATAATTTTGAATATAGTCTGGCAAAACGTTAATGTCAATTAATCCATTAAGCGAAATAATACATGCTCTTTCAATTATATTTTCTAATTCTCTAACATTACCTGCCATAAACTCGAGGATCCTATGCCAATAAATAGCATCATTTAGTGCCATGTTATCCAAGAGTTTCGAAAATATTCCTAACGCAACTCCTGCTAATATAATCAAAACTGTATTTTTTAGCTTCTTAATATTTTTTGCTTGCATTTTGTTCTCCACAATCTCCAATAAAACCAAAAACCCCGCAATTTACGTAATTTACTGCGGGGTTTTAGAAAAAACGGTTCTTTGTCAAATGTTGGGGTTAAATCCCGTAAGACTAAAGAAGTAGTAGATGATATGAAAATTTCGCAGGGTGGAGAAAATCTGCCCTGCATTTTCTTTTCCATTAAAGCAAGGGAATAGTTG
>JAAYHT010000296.1 GCA_012735285.1 Clostridiales bacterium
CTTTTATCTCGTAATAATACTGATGATTTCTTCAGGTGTGGCATTAGAAGGTATTTTAAAGGTTCCAGCCTGAAGTTTAGTATCGGCATTTGCGGCTTCTACCGCTGTGTAAAACTCACTAAAACTTGAAATGAGGCCCTTGTCGATTAGTATTTGTGCAATTTGATTTCCAGTTGCCCCGTATTCAATTTTGACAGTAACCTCAGTTACCTGGGGCTCGTCAGAAGGTTTAACCTGTTCTTCAGATTCTGGAGTTTCCTCTTCTTCATTGACGGGTTCCTCTTCATCCGAAGTCTCTTCTTCCTCAGATGGTTCTTCAATAACCGGCTGCCATTCCTGCTCGGAGACTACTTTCCCCTGGCTGGAGGAAGCTTCAGCAACCAGCTCGGAAGGATAAGCCATTATTACTTCAATGCGATTATGTATGATTAAACCTGCAATAATTACGATGATTAAGGCAACAAAGATATCGTTTTTATCATAGATTATATCCTTTAACTTATTCATTTTATCCCCCTAAGCATATTTGCTAACTACAATTTATCACAAATTTCGAGCTATCTCAAATTACATTTTGGTTACGATAATAATAGTGTTTTGCTAAAGATATTTTTTTGGTATATAATAAAGCAATGATAAGGATAAAGATTACTGAAAATGAGGAAAAACAACGCTTAGACCGATTCTTAAGAAAATATTTTAAGAATGCATCTCTAAGCTATATTTATAAGCTTGTTCGAAAGAATGTAAAGGTAAATGGAAGACGGGTTCCCCAGAATACCCTGCTTCAGCTTGGGGATGAGGTAACAATCTACATCAGTGAAGAAGAAGCTGAATCTTTCATGCCTAAAAACAGTGTTAAAAGGATCAAGAGACAATTTCGTATAGCTTACGAAGATGATAATATTATCATAGTAGAAAAACCTTATGGGCTTTTGACTCACGGAACTAGCGAAGAAAAAACAAATACGCTAGCAAACCAAGTCATAGGGTATTTAATAGAAACCCAAGCATATAATCCAAGAAAAGATATAACATTTGTACCTTCGCCTGTCAACAGATTAGACCGCAATACGACAGGGCTCGTAATTTTTGGAAAAAACTATGCTTCTTTAAAAAGCCTAAATAAGATGATGCGGGAAAGGGACTACATTAAGAAATATTATTTAACTATCGTTGCAGGTAAGGTAGAAAAAGAACTTAAGCTAGCAGATTGGATGATAAAGGATACTGAAAGTAATAAAATTATTGTGAATCAGGATATTTCGGGTAAGCTGATGGAGACTATAGCAAGACCTGTTGTAAGCAAGGGTCAATACACTCTTTTAGAGGTAGAACTTATTACAGGCAGGACTCATCAGATTAGAGCACATTTAGCTAAGGCGGGATACCCTATTATAGGCGATGCCAAATATGGAGACCGGCATATCAATGACAGGATGCGTAAACAGTTTTCATTAACGAGCCAATTTTTACATTCATATCGGTTATACTTCAACGACAGTTTACCACCTCTGGAATATATGAAGGGTAAGGAGATTAGGAGTTCTTTGCCTAAGAATCTAAAGAGTATAAAAGAAGGGCTGTTTGGCTAGAGATGAATGTATAAGGTAAAAACAGGATAAAATAAAGGAGGACGAAAAAACAGAGCATGAAAGGTTGGATAAAAGACATAGCGATCGCTTTAATAATCGGTGTATTGATACTCCAGTTTGTAAAGCCCACTATAGTAAAAGAACATTCTATGAAACCGACATTAAATGAAAATGATTACATATTCTTAAATAAGCAGGCTTACCGTTTCAGCGAACCTGAAGTAGGAGATATAATAGTATTTCATACAGATTTTCGCCAGCCCAACGGCAAGGAAAAGCTGTTGATTAAGCGAATCATTGGACTCCCCGGGGATAAGATAGCGATAGTTGATGGCATTGTCTATAGAAATGGAGAGGCCATTGAAGAACCATATGTGCTGAAGCAAGGTTCCACTTCAGATATGGAAGAGTTCGTCGTTCCGGAAGAGAGTCTCTTTGTATTAGGCGACAATCGAGAAAACAGTATAGATAGCAGGGATAGTTCTTTAGGGTTTATAGAATATGACAGCATTGTAGGTAAAGCTTTTTTTAGACTGTACCCCTTTGATAAAATTGGGTTACTATGATATTCATGTGTGGAGATTTAAAACATGAGAAAGACAATTATATCTTATGGTAAAACCATAATCTTTGCTTTACTGGTGGCTTTTTTACTCACGGGTTTAATAAAACCCACGCTGGTAAAAGGCTACTCCATGTATCCTACAATCCGACCATATAGTTACCTTATAATTAACAAATTACCATACATTACAGGAAAACCTGAATACGGAGATATTATTGTCTTCAGCACAAACATCTACACTGAAGAAGGAGAAGGTAAAAATTTAATCAAAAGAGTTATAGGTTTGGAAGGAGATACATTAGAAATCAAGGGAGGCGTAGTCTACCGCAACGGTTATCCAATTGAAGAGGATTATATCTACGGAGGTACGACTCCCGGAGAGATGGAATTGATAATAGTATCCGAGGGTTGTGTATTCGTAATGGGCGATAACCGTTCTGCAAGTTTGGATAGTCGTGATTCAGCCATAGGAGAGATCCCTTTAAAAGACATTATGGGACGTGTAGACCTGCGTCTTTTCCCATTAAATGAGATTGGAGTTGTGCAATGAGACAAAAGAAATTGATTGCGAGTAATAAAAAAGCTAGGCACGATTATTTTATAGAAGAAGTCTATGAAGCGGGTATAGTACTGACAGGAACAGAAATTAAATCTATTCGCCAGGGTAAGGTCAATCTCAAAGAGAGTTTTGCAAAGATAGAAAACGGCGAGGTTATCCTTTACCAAATGCATATAAGTCCATACGAGCATGGAAACAGGTACAATGTGGATCCTGTCAGACCTAGAAAACTTCTTCTACATAAGCGGGAAATTCGTAAACTCATTGGCTATACATCTCAGCAGGGGCTTACTTTAGTCCCGCTAAATATCTATATCAACGAGAAGGGCTTAGCTAAGATTGAGCTTGCTGTAGCCAGGGGTAAAAAGCTTTATGACAAGCGTGAGGATATAGCCAAACGAGATTCAGAAAGGCGAATGCAGCAAGCGATGAAAAAAAGTTATTAAAAAAGGCTGAATGTCTGGATACACTCAGCCTTTTTAGTCTTTATTCAATAATTTCTCCAGATGTTGAAATTGTCACTACCTGCCATGGAATCATCTTTCCGCTGTTTTTAAGAGCAGTTTTAACTGCGTGTTCAATTCCACCACAGCATGGAACCTCCATGCGAACCACTGTTACACTCTTAATATTGTTATTAGCTATAATCTCTGTCAGTTTTTCAGAATAATCGCCGGGATCGAGTTTTGGACACCCGATTAAAGTGACCCTGTTCTTAATAAATTGATTATGGAAATCACCGTAGGCGAAGGCTGTACAGTCGGCTGCCACAAGAAGGTTTGCTCCTTCGAAATAAGGGGCATTTATAGGTACTAACTTGATCTGTACAGGCCATTGTTGTAGCTTTGACTCTACAGTGGGAATAGGGGTAGGAGAAGGAGCTGTATCTCTTCTCAGAACCCTTGATTGAGTCCCAGGGCAGCCGCAAGGTAAATCTGCTACTTGTTCTTGTTTTTTCTTCATGTTCTCTTTTACTGCTTCTTCGTCAAAAGGAGCTGCTTCGCGCTCTACGAAAGTTATTGCTCCTGTAGGACATACAGGAAGGCAGTCTCCCAGTCCGTCGCAATAGTCGTCTCTAAGAAGTACTGCTTTACCATCTATCATACCGATTGCGCCCTCGTGGCATGCATCTACGCAAAGACCGCAGCCATTACACTTTTCCGCATCAATTTCAATAATCTTTCTTATCATATCTATAACCTCCATTAATTACCTTAACTAATTACTTTGATTTCGCACTTTTAGTATAGTATAATAAAAAAATAATTGTTGTTGCATTTGCAACAAAGGAGGTAATATTATTAAAAAATATATAAAAGTTTTAAAAGATACAGCATTATTTAGTGGTGTAACAGAAGAAGATATTGAAAAAATGCTCGATTGCCTTTCAATTAGGGAAAGAAACTATAAAAAAAATGACATTATTCTCTTGGCAGGGACTAAGGTAGATGCAATAGGGGTGGTTGCCGAAGGAACTGCCCAGATCGTAAGGGATGAACTGGATGGAGAGAGAACCATTTTATCTGAGTTAATGCGTGCAGATATATTTGCAGAGGCCTATGTTGTGGCGGAGACTGCTGAAATCCCCATATCGGTAATTGCAACAGCTGATTGTAAAGTCCTCTGGATACCCTTTAGCAAGGTTGTAGTATACTGCTCCTTTACATGTGAATACCATAGGGTATTAATACAAAATTTAATGAAATTAATTGCGGAAAAAAATATCCTTATGAATGAGAAGATGAGGATTCTGTCTCAAAAGACAACTAGGGAAAAGCTAATGTGCTACCTTAATGACTACTCGGAAAAGGTAGGGAAAAATAAGTTTAAAATACCTTTCTCAAGAAGCGAACTGGCTGACTACCTTAGCGTGGATAGAAGTGCCATGTCAAGAGAATTGGGTAAATTAAGAGATGAAGGCTATATCAGGTTTAATAAAAATGAATTTGAGATTCTTTAAAGCCACTAACTTCCTTCTGATATATGATACATCATTCTCCATAAATGATGCGTTATACCGTCCACTAAGAGGATTAGTTTGACGTATTTAAACGCATCATTAATATTTACTTCTCCTTTAGCCGTAACTTCAAATATTTCCGCCCTTTCTTTCTTTCGAAACTCTGCTAACTCCTGTGAGAAGCTGGATAGTTTAGAAACAACAGATGAAAAATCATCTTTCTCCAAGGCCTCTATAGATTCCAGAATAAGCTCTTCCATTTGAAAAACTACAGGGTAAACCCGTTCCATAGGATTTAAAAGCTCTACTTCGCTTAGGTTATAAATCGCCAGTCTAGCCATTCTTTGCAGATGATCTATCGCATGTAGCAAGGAGGTGTACCTTGCTGTAGTTTCTTGGGAGTCAGCTCGGATAGCCATAACAAATTCCTTTATTTCGTCAATTTCCAATTGGACCTTTTCTAAATTCTTATTAAATTTCGCCATATCAGGATGTGAAGAGGGTAAACTATATGATAGGGCTTGGGCTTTAAGACTAGTTTCTTCTAGAATCTGTATTGCAGCTTCCTTCAAAGCCCTCATTGCGGTTTCAGTTGCAACAGCCGGGATAGGAATAATGCTGGAATCTAAATGCTTAGTTATGTCAGACTTTTTCTCAGGCTGCAGCCGAATAATGAATTTTGTAAATTGTTTTATAAATGGTGTTAAAACAACGATTCCCAGTATACTATATAAAGTATGAAATAATGCAACAATGATTAAGGGGTCTTCCCAACTTAGCAGAGAAGCAAAACCCCTGATAGCTGAAACTATTAATGGAAAGAAGATAAATGTTACTGCACCTGTGAATAGATTGAAAAAGATATGGGCAAGGGCTGTCCGCTTGGCTGATACACTGGCTCCAATTGAAGCAAAGGCAACAGTAGCCGTGGTTCCAATATTTTGCCCTATTACAAGTGCTATGGCCTGTTCTAAACCAATAGTTCCTGCGGCAAGCACAGTTATAGTTGTAGCAACAGCAGCACTTGATGATTGCATGATGATTGTCATTATGATTCCTATAATAATAAGGATCAATCGATTCAAAATACTAAGATCAGAAAACTGAGTAAAGTCTATATAATCATCGAGACCAGCCATACCTGACTGCAGGTATTGGATTCCAACAAAAATCAAACCAAAGCCTGTAAGCACATACCCAATCTGAGCCCATCTCCCTGAGCTAAATTGTTTCAATATCATTCCTATGCCAATGATGGGCAAGGCCAGCTGGCTCACACTGAATTTAAGGCCAATAAGGGCTACCATCCATCCCGTGCTTGTTGTTCCTAAATTAGCCCCAAAGATTACTCCTGTGGCCTGTAAAAATGTCAGCATGCCCGCACTGACAAAACCAATGGTCATTAGGGAGGTAGCGGTGGAAGATTGTACTAGCAAAGTAATGATGGCACCCATTGCAATTGATGAAACAGTGCCTCCTGTAAAACGATTCAAAAGGCTTCTTAATGATTCCCCGGCA
>JAAYHT010000297.1 GCA_012735285.1 Clostridiales bacterium
GGTGTATAGTAAACTCCTGAAAGTCTATCGGATATCATATAGGGTTGGGTGTAGAAATATATCGGGGCTACAATATGATCAGCCATCAGCATATCTTCAGCATCATGCATTAGCTCGAATCTTTCATCCTTGTCTTTTGTGGTCTTAGCCTTATATATTAGCTCATCATAGGAAGGATTGCTGTATTTTGCGTCGTTATTGGCGTTTTCGCTTACCCAGATATCCAAGAAACAAATCGGATCGTTATAGTCTGCAATCCAACCGTTTATTAATATTGAATAATCCCCTTCTTTCCTTCTATCAAAAAACTCATCCCGATCAAGTTCAGTCATATCAACTTTAATGCCGAGCTTAGTTTCCCACATGGTTTTCAGAGCTTCCGCTATTTCCCTATTGCGGTCTCCAGATTTATAAATACATTCTACAACCGGAAAGTCTTCTAAATCTGAATAGCCAGCCTCAGCTAAAAGCTGTTTAGCCTTTTCGCAATTTAATTCATAGTCATCACTATAGTAGGCTCCACCTAGCTCTCTGAAATCAGAGCCCAAGCCTGTTGCATCATGAATGCCGTAGGGTACCAGCCCCGTAGCTGGGATCTCACCCGTTCCTGTGACTTTGGACACAATATAATTTCTATCTATTGCTAGAGAAAGAGCCTCCCTTAACTGAGGATCGGAAAAAGGTATGCTTTCTGTCTGAAAGCTCACATAACATGTTCCGATATAGTTGGCGATTTTTATCTGGTCTGATTCCAATAGCCCTTTAGCCTTATCAACGGGGAAATACCTGGCGAAATCAAGCTCATTATTATTAAAAGCAGCCAGTATTGCTTTGTTATCCCTCATCAGTACAAACTTGATAGTATCTGGTCCTAGATTCGAGGCATCATAATAGTTTTCGTTAGCCTTCATCCTTATATACGAATTATGCACCCATTCAGTCATGGTATAGGGGCCATTGGTTACATAGCTAGAAGAACTAAAAATCCATTGTTCACCGTATTTTTCTATAATATCTTCACGCACGGGAAAAGTTGCTGGAAATGCAGCTATGTTAATAAAGTAGGTAACTGCCGTATGAAGGGTAACTTCAAATGTATAATCATCAAGGGCATAGGCCGCAAGCCTATAGGGGCTCATTTGACCGCTTGATATCTCAGCTGCATTTTTAACACAATCTAAAATGTAGCTATATTCAGCCCCTGTCTTAGGATCAACCAATCTCCTCCAGGCATATTCAAAATCATGAGCCGTTACAGGCTCACCATCAGACCAGGATGCTTCTTTTCTAATATGAAATGTATAGGTTAAGCTGTCGTCACTGACATCCCAGCTCTCAGCCATCCCAGGTGCCAAGACCGCATTACCCTTGCCATCATCAACCCACTTAACCAAACCCTCAAATGCATGGTTGAGCATTATAGCTCCATCTATAGTATTGTTTAAGGCGGGATCCATTGTTAAAGGTTCGGATGCCAGACAGACAGCAATCTTAAAACCGTCTACTTCATCGTTTTGTAAAGGACTTCCACTGCATGCCGTAAACGAAGAAAAAATAGAGAATAGTAGAATTATTGTTAAAAGTCTCCTCATGCTTACACCTTCAGTTATTGAATTCTTCTATATTTTATACTTGCACCAATCAAAGGTCAATATACCTAAAAAAGCTAAGTTTTATATGAGGAGACTAGCGAAGATTAAGTTCAGCGTATTCGAGCATGTTTCTGCATATAAATATGACCACAAAAGATACAATAAAATTGCATATTCCAATTACCATAAAGTTTTGAACTGTTGGTGACAAAAGGTCAACAAGACTATTTACTAACATGGCTGCTGCCACCGCAGGTATTGATATAACGATCATAATTATTATATAGATAAACACAGTAACAACTTTAATTGTAATTCCGCTGAAGAAACGCTCTATTAAAATATTTCCTGCATTAAACAAAAGCCCAAAGGATATTCTTGCAAATATCGCAAATATTATTTCAGCAGGGCTTAGATCGAGAATAAGTCCGATAATTACAAATAGAATTATAGCCTCTACTACCAGCCTTCTAATACTTTCCCTCAGGCAGTGTAGAAGTTTAATGAAGGCTGGTTCAGGAACTAAGTAAATATAGGGTAGAATCAGTTCCCTTATCCATCTTCCTAGGGCAACGCTGAAAACCTGCATGTATGTTGCAAAGCTGAATACAGCCACTATACCTACATTTTTCATAAATACTGCAAATGCAATATTTACAACCATAAATATCAGGGTCAACCTGTCTAGTATAAAGGTTCTGGATCTTCTGCTTTCCAAAAGGTGCTTGTAATAGAAGCTGTTAGCTCCAAATCCTTTACCTATCCCTATCTTGCCCAGCTTTACATTATAGGGTAGGGCGGAATCGATCCTGCCTTCTTTACTGGCGCTAATGGCAGAATATGAAGCTTCTGTGGCCTGCAAGACATCTTCATAAAAATCTGCCTTCGCCTTAGTCAGTACAGAGACTATAGCTCCCACATATATTACTATCGCTAAAACACCCAAGCTTGCTTTTAACCACTGCCCCGTCCAAAAGCCTACTACTGCAGCCTGGGTCCACCCGCCTATCGGGAAAAATATTGTGGGCAGATTGTTAGCTACAGAAACTGCGGCATAAATCATATTATCCTTATCTAAGTAAACATTTAGCAAAACATAAAAAACAGTGATTCCACAGACTGCAAATATGATAGATTTGCCAATAGCCTTCCGTCTATCGTCACCTGTTGTTAAAGAATAAATCATCATAGCCGAAAGCTGGCCACAGAAGATGACTACAGCATAGCCTAGCAATATATAAATCAGGAATACCATCGACACTCCATAAACTGAGTGCAGCCAGCCGTATTGAAAGATTAAAAATACACCGATCAATAAAGAAGTTCCCATCTGCTGTATAAGCCCAAATAATAGCACCTTCTTAGTGGAAATGGGTGAGACGAATACCAAGGACACATCGGGCATTGAATATAGGCTGGCCCCTTTAGAAAGGCCGTTTAAACAGCTCATCACAAAAACCCAAATATAGAGAGCTGTGATCATGGCATATACTTCTGAAATATTCCGGTAGGTTTTAATATCTGATGAATTCCTTGTAACTGATATTACAATTAAAGCTATTATGAATATAATAAAGATAAGTGCTCCCGGGTTTTTTATGGTGTTTTTTATGCGGTTTTTAAACCTTGTTAGGATTAAATATGCCAAGGCTCTCATTGTTCTGCCACCCTGCCTTCGGTTATTTCAAAATAGAGCTCTTCTAAGCTTTTTTCATCTCCACCTTCTCTATTGTATTTGGTGGCCTTAATTGAGCCCTCAACCATAATGTGTGCCACATCCCAATAGTCTTCTACACTATCCAACATGTGGGTACTTATAAGAATGGTTTTACCCCTTTCTCTAAATTCAAGGAGCATATTCTTAAGTTGCTTGATAGCGTGAGGATCCAAGCCCACCATAGGCTCATCAAATATTATTACCTTAGGCTTATAGAGTAATGCACAACAGATAGAGAGCTTCTGCTGCATACCCTTAGACAGTTCCTTTCCTAGCTTATCCTTCTTATCCCAAAGTTCAAATCTCTTTAAAAGCTCTTCCTCATAGCCGTCATCATCCAGCCTATATACACGCTTGATAAATTCCATATGTTCGCTTACTGTCAATAGATCATAGATGGCGGGTATCTCTGGCACATACCCCAGCACCCTCTTTGCTTCTAAAGATTTATTGTCCTTCCCATCAATTTCTACCCTTCCAAAAAACCTAAGAAGCCCTGCTATACATTTTATTATAGTGGACTTGCCAGCACCGTTAGGTCCTAGCAGTACCGCGATCTGACCAGGCTCCACTTCAAAGCTAATATCATTATTAGCAACTACCTTCCCGTATCTTTTCGTTACTTTTTCAACTTTTAGCATTCCGAAGCTCCCTTTTAATAATAGAATTTCTGTACTCGTCTACCTCTTCATTAAGCCTATAATCATTATCCCTCAACATTCTATCAAACTCTTTTAACTGACTAATAAATTCACTATCCCCATCAAGATTAACAGCCTGTTTATAGGCCTTCTTTACCTTTTGTTTCAATACACCCTTGTTTGGATCAAAAACTGGCGAATTAGGCGAGCCGAAAAATGTGAGCTCTCTATATTTTCCATACAGTTCTCCCATAGCTTCAGCTCTTTCAGAGTCTTGATATTTTAATAGAAACTGCTCTATAACAAGCGCTCGATTA
>JAAYHT010000298.1 GCA_012735285.1 Clostridiales bacterium
GGTTATTATTGCGGGATATGTAAATCTATAGAAAAAAGGTATGGACAAATCCCTAGATTAGCATTGAATTACGATTTTGTATTTTTGGCTTTAGTTATTGGGTCGTTGAATGCCGATGTTGAAGAAGTAAAACTTCAAAGATGCCCCATACATCCTCTAAAGAAACGTATTATAGTTTACGAAAAAAACGGTATAGACTATGCTGCAGATATAATGCTTTTGTTAACCTACTTTAAATTGATGGATGATAGGCAGGATGAAAAAAGCATAAAGGCAGCTGCAGGTGCTTTTATACTTAAAAATTGTATTAAAAAACTAATGATAAACCACCATGATAAATGTATAATGATTGAAGATAAATTAAAAATTCTTTATACTCTAGAAAAAGAAAAATGTCCTTCATTAGACCAGGCAGCTGAACCATTTGCCAAGCTTATGGAAGAAGTGTTTTCTCCTGAAAAGTTTAAAGAAAGCAAAGATATAGATTCAAATCTCAGGCGTATTGGTTATCATATTGGAAAATGGATTTATTTAATAGATGCCTTTGATGATATAGAAGAGAATATTAGAAATGGTTCATACAATCCACTCATATATGAGTTTAAATATGATGCGTCATTAGAAACTATTGAAGAATTTAAGGAAAGAATATCGGAGCGCATGGAACTAAATTTGCTTTTATATCTTTCAGAACTTGCAAAAGCATGGGAATCTCTCGAGATAAAGAAGAATAAGAATTTAATAGATAATATTATATATTTAGGCTTATTGAGAAAAACAGAGCAGATACTAAAGAAAGGAAAAACGGAAGATGAAAAATCCCTATGAAGTACTAGGTATAAAAGAAGGCGCAAGTATTGAAGAAATAAAGAAAGCCTATAAAGAACAGGTAAAAAAATACCACCCAGACAGACATCAGGATAATCCTCTTTATGAATTAGCTGAAGAAAAACTTCAAGAAATCAATGAAGCATATGAATACTTGATGAAAAATGCAAAACCCAGTGGTGGTTATGCTGAATATAAAACTGGCTCAACAACTAGTAATACAGAATATCAGCAAGTAAGAAGGGATATTGACCGGGGTGATCTGCGTTCGGCAGAGGAAACCCTTAATAGAATCAAATCCAGAGGAGCAGAGTGGCACTTCCTATATGGTATGTTGAACCTTCGCAAAGGTTGGTATAATGAAGCCATAAGCAATATTCAGATAGCGGTCAGTATGGAACCTGGAAATGTTGAATATAGGAATGCTTTAAACAGTATTTTGAGTGCTTCAGGCGGGTACCGCACCGACGCTTATGGCATGGGATACAGAAGTTTAGATGATGAGCTTTGTAGAATGTTACAATGTTATTGCTGTGCAGACCTGTTATGTGACTGCATATAGAAAATAGAGGGGTTTTAGGTGGAAAGTAGAAATAATAGCACAAAATCAGTGGCTCTAGGCGGTATCCTATTAGCATTGAGTCTTGTCACAATCTTTTTAGCTAGCATGGTACCCGGCGCTGAGTTGACTCTATATGCTATAAGCTCCTTTTATGTTGCACTTCTAGTCCTAAAGACATCTGCAATAAATGGTTGGATATTTTATGTTGCATCATTTTTATTAGCATTGGCACTTGTACCCAACAAATTGGCGGTATTGCCATATGGTATGTTTTTCGGTTTCTACGGTATTATCAAGTATTACATAGAAAAACTTAATAACCAGGCTTTGGAGATAATATTAAAACTTGTTTGTTTTAATATTATTTGGGGATTAGGACTCTATTTCTTTAAAGAATTGCTGCTTGGAAATATAAATTTACCTGAGCTTTCAAATATTATTTTGATAATAGGTGCCCAAGTAATGTTTCTGTTATATGACTATATATACACTCTGGTTATAGCATATTACCAAAAACGCTTATCAAGGTTATAGGGCTTTCTTCCTGACATATTTAACCTACTTGTCTCATAAATATAAACAAAGACAAGTAGGAAAGAGGGGAAGAAATTGAGCAGAAGAAGAGGTGGATATAACAGACGTTACGGAAGGGGATTAATAGTTTTCGTAATTATTGTCATACTGGCAATTGGATCGGGATACTTAACAACCAAATACTTTATCGGCTCTTTTTTCGGTGATAAAATGAATGCTGATACTCAAAATTCAAATGATCAGGACTTTTCAGGCTCTTCGATAATAGTAGGTCAGCAGGATATTACTGAAGAAAATAATGAAAATATAAAAACTGAAAATCCTTCTGCAAATAATAATGCTGATGGCAAGGACGAAAATACACAGTACAAAATAACCCTATATTGTATCCAATATGGAAGCTTCAGTTCAAAAGAAGGGGCAGAGCAGATTGCTCAGAATTTAAAAGCATCCAACATAGATACTATGGTATTTATTACCGATGGTTCATATAAAGTATTAGGGACTCCATACATAAAAGAAGAGGTGGCAAGGGAAGCACTAGCAAATATGAAAACTATAGCCGGAGAAGATATTTTTATTACAACAGTGGAGGCCACGATGAAATGATACCTTTATCAACAAGAATGAGACCTGGAACTCTAGATGATTTTGTGGGACAAGAACATTTCATGTATAAGGGTTCTTTGTTTTATAATTCCATTAAGAATAAGACTTTTAACTCCGCAATTTTTTACGGACCATCTGGGACAGGTAAGACAACATTAGCCAGGTTGATAGCAAGGGAAATGGATGCGAATTTCCACGAGATTAACGCATCTACTACAGGAACTAAAGAGCTAAAAGAAATTATTGAAAATGCTCGAGTCAAACTATTTGGTTTACAAAAGGAGAAAACATACCTTTATATCGATGAATTCCATCGCTGGAATAAACTCCAGCAGGATTCATTACTTAAAGCTTTGGAAGAAGGAGTACTAAGATTTATTGGTAGCACGACAGAAAATCCATATTTTGCAGTCAACAATGCTGTATTAAGCAGGGTCAGATCGATCTACGAATTCAAGCCCCTCAGTAGGGAAAATATATATAAAATACTTTTATCTGCCTTGAATAACAAAGAACATGGCTTAGGCAACTTTTCATTATCTTGGGAAGAAGAAGCCCTTTATTCATTAGCAGATATGTCTTCCGGTGACGCTCGTATAGCACTTGATACTCTGGGATTTATTGCTGAAAACATTGAGCCTGGAGAAAAGATAAGCCTCGCTTTAGTCGGAGAAGCTATGCAGAGGCAAACATTATTTTATGACCGAAAAGAGGACAAGTACAACCTGCTTTCTGCTTTGCAAAAATCCATCCGGGGAAGCGATCCGGACGCATCTATCCATTACCTAGCCAGATTGCTGGATGGAGGAGCAGATGTTCAGGAGGTAGGAAGAAGGCTAGTAGTGATAGCTAGTGAAGATGTGGGTATGGCTTACCCACAAGCCATATCTATCGTTACAAGTTGTGTACAAGCTTCGTTGATGGTAGGGATGCCAGAAGCAAGAATAATATTAGCGCAGGCAGTTCTACTTTTAGCGTCCAGCCCAAAATCGAACACATCCATAATGGCAATAGATAAGGCAATGGGTGATTTAAAGAAAAAGAATATTGACGATGTACCCCTTCATTTAAAGGATGCCCATTATTCAGGGGCTAAAGATAGAGGGCACGGCATAGGCTATAAATATCCTCACGATTTTGGTGGCTATGTAAAGCAACAATATCTGCCGGATAATCTTCACAAAGCAGGTACAAAATATTATTTTCCTACTGAAAACGGGAGAGAAAAAGCCTTTAAACAATTTTTAGAAAGGATTAACAAAGGACATTATGAAGATTAAATTAGGTGAACATTCAGGATTTTGCTTCGGTGTTAAAGAAGCAATTAGAAAAACTGAAGAGACAATTGAAAATAATAAAGGGGATAAGAAGATCTATACCAAAGGTCCTCTCATTCATAATAAGGCAGTGACTGACGAACTGGAGCAAAAAGGAGTATCAATATTAGATAATTTAGATGAAGCTGAAGAAGGATCCATCGTTATTGTTCGCTCTCACGGTGAACCAGAAAGCTTCTACAAAGAAGCTGCAGAAAGAAATATAGAAATTGTTGATGCAACTTGTCCTTTTGTATCCAAGATTCATAGATTAGTTAAAGATGCCTCTTTAAAGGGACGCAATGTAGTTGTGCTGGGAGATAAAAACCATCCTGAGCTAAAAGGAATAGTAGGTTGGGCAAGGGATAATTGTTTGGTTATAGATAGCCTTGAAATGGCTAAACAAATAGATTTTGATAATATTACTCTGGTAGCTCAAACAACTCTTAGAAGTGATTTGTGGAATTCTATCGCAGATTATTTAACAAAAAACAAGGAAGATGTAATTGCTTTTAATACCATATGCGGTGCAACCAGAGATAGACAGGAAAGTTGCGCAAAGCTGGCTAAAGAGTCTGATGTAATGATAATAATTGGCGATAAGAAGAGTTCTAACTCAAGAAAGCTATATGAAATAGCTAAAACATACTGTGAAAAAACGTTTTTTGTGGAAAATAAAAATGATTTACCATTGAAACAAATCGAATTATGCGATAGAATAGGTGTTGCGGCAGGTGCATCGACTCCTGAACGCATCATTAAGGAGGTTATTGCTACCATGAGTGAAGTTATCACTGAAAAGAAAGAACAAGAAATGGATGCTGTTTTAGAACAAGCTTCAGAAACAGAATCCAATGCAACAACTAGTGAAGTTGAGCAAAAAGTGGATTCTCCTCAGGAGGAGACACAGGCCGAGGTAACCAATGAGGAAACTTCGAAAGTCAATGAAAATGAAGAAGAATCAAACTTGATGAACGAATTTCTAGATGAGATTGACAAATCTTTAAGGCTGCCAAATCGTGGCGAAATCATTGACGGAGAAATTGTACATGTTACAGACAAAGAAGTTGTTGTTAACCTAAGCTACAAGAAAGACGGCATCATCCCCAAGGAAGAGATTACAATAGAGGATGATAAGGAATTGACTGAAGTTTTTAAAGCAGGTCAGTCGATTCAAGCCAAGGTTATAATGACTGATGATGGAGATGGAAACATCTTGCTCTCAAGAAAGAAACTCGAAATCAGCGAACATTGGGATGAGATAAGCGCAGCCCACGACAACAAATCAGTTGTTAATGCTAAAGTTGTCAGAGAAGTTAAAGGCGGCGTTATAGCTCAATACAAAGAAGTTTCAGGGTTCATTCCAATGTCTCAGCTTTCAGATAGATATGTTGAAAAGGCTGATGAGTTTGTAGGAAAGACGCTTCCTGTAAAGGTAAGCAAAGTTGACCCAAAGAAAAACAAAGCTATCTTCTCTCACAAGGCATACTTAGCAGAGGAAAAACAGAAAAAAGTAGAGAAGATTTGGGAAACTATTGAAGTTGGCGATGTTGTAGAAGGAACTGTAATGCGCTTTACTGATTACGGTGCTTTTGTAGATATAGGCGGCATAGACGGACTACTTCATATTTCTGAGATTTCATGGGGGAAATTGAATCATCCAGATGAAGCTCTAACTATCGGAGAGAAAATTAAGGTTAAAATTCTCTCGATGGATAAAGAAAAAGGAAAAATCTCATTAGGATTAAAACAGACCATTCCAGAGCCATGGTCTATTATCGATGAGAACTACGAAGTTGGCCAGGTTATAAAAGGAAAGGTTGTTCAAATTAAGGAATATGGTGCCTTTGTGGAGCTAGAACCAGGTCTTGACGGATTGGTACACATTTCCGAGATTGCATACAAACGAGTTGCAAATGTTGAAGACGAAATGTCGGTTGGTGAGACAGTACAAGCTAAGATTATTGATATTGACAAAGAAAGAAAACGTATCAGTCTCTCAATCAAGGAAACATTAGAACCGCCCGTAGTTGAAGCAGCAGATAATAAACCTGAAGAAATTGTTGAAGTTGTTGAAGAAATAGCTGACGAAGCTGTAGCTTGTGAACAGTAGTACTTATTATTCAGAATCGATAATTACATCCTAGCTGTTTCAAGAGTTTAATTGCTCTTGAAACAGCTTATTTGTATAAGGAGACACATATGGGGAACTTAGTATTAATTGGGATGCCAGCATGTGGCAAGAGTACAATAGGAGTGGTTTTGGCAAAAACTTTAGGTAAGGCTTTTTTAGATACGGATCTTTTAATTCAAAAAAGAGAAGGGGATCTACTTCAGAATCTTATTGATAAAAAAGGAATGGATAAATTCCTAAAAATGGAGGAAGAAGCCTTACTTTCTATTGACGTAAATAATACTGTGATTGCAACAGGCGGTAGTGTTGTATACAGCGATAAAGGCATGAAAAAACTATCTGAGCTTGGAACTATCGTATATATTGAACTGCCTTTAGAGACCATTGTTAAAAGGATAAATAATATTCATTCAAGGGGTATTGCAATGGGGAAAGGCGAAACATTGGCAGACCTATACAAGAAAAGAGTTCCGCTTTATGAAAAATATGCTGATATTACAATAAAAGCCGAAGGCCTAAGCGTAGAGGGAGTAATAGATCAAATTATTTCAAAGATTGCTTAATCAGATCTTCAGCATTCTTTAGAGCAGCATCGCTAATGTCCATACCACCCAACAGTCTTGCTATTTCATATTTCTTTTCTTCATCTGATAGGGGAAGTACATTTGTTAGAGTACGTCCATCCTTATCGTCCTTATATATTCGATAATGATGATCAGAATAAGCTGCTATCTGCGCCAAATGAGTTATACATATAATTTGATGATTTTTCGATAGCTGTTTTAGTTTTTTACCTACAATACTTGCAGTGACTCCGCTAATTCCACTATCTATTTCATCGAAAATCATTGTAGGTATTCTCGTATAGTCACCTACAATTCGTTTAAAGGCAAGCATAATTCGAGAGATTTCACCGCCAGATGCAATTTTAGCTAAAGGTTTAGGCACTTCTCCCTTGTTTGTAGTAATCAAAAACTCGATTTCATCTACGCCGTTTTCCCCAAATTTAGGATTGTTTTCATCTCCTGCAACAGAAAATGCAACAGTCAGATAGAA
>JAAYHT010000299.1 GCA_012735285.1 Clostridiales bacterium
ACATTATATCAGAGGCCTTTCTTTTTTTATACTTTTTTGACACAAATGTATTATCTCATATCAATTTATAAATTTTCTAATAAATTCTTATTCCTTTCTAATTTTTTTGATGGCTTCACGCCTTTTCTTGATTGTATCATAGAGCCTTTTCTCTTCTTCTGTTTCAGGTACATAGGGAGGAACTTGTTTTGGAACACCATTTTTATCAAGAGCTACCATGGTAAAATATGAGGATAAGGCTCGTATCGGCTCAGAATCTGCTACCAAATCTTCTACATCTACATTAACTATCACTTCCATAGAAGTGCGCCCCACATAAGCAATAGTTGCAGTTAATGTGATTAGATTTCCTACGAATATAGGATGATGAAATTGCAACTCATCAACACGTGCAGTTACCACGTTGGATCGAGCATATCTTCTGGCTACAGCAGCTGCTGCCATATCCATTGCTTTCATAACTTCGCCACCATGAACATTTCCAGCTAAATTCGCTTGGTGTGGGTACATGACTTGGCTCATAATTAATTTCGCTCTTCTTTTGTCCATATGACACCTCTTCAATATTTGATACTTTTTAAATATAATACCAAAATATTTTGCTTTTAAACTTGTTTGATAAGATAAATATATATATTAAAATGTATAAGGATATGCTAGAATTAAATAAAGGGAAAGGAACTAGAAGCCATGCTTTATAAGATAGAAACTGAAGATGGAGTTATTAAAGTTCGAAAAGCAGTTATTAGCAAAATAGTATTAGAATCAATAAAGAAGTTCAAAGGGCGCGTCTTTATTACGAATCATAAAGGTAAAATGATACGTCTAAGAAATGCCGCAGACTATGTAGATGTAAGTTTAGCAAATTCGGGGTTAGATATACGTATTTATATTGCTATTCGCTTTGGAACAAGTATAAGCATGGTAACAGAAAAACTGATTGAAGATATTAAAGAAAATATAGAAAAAATGACTTCTATGGAACCGAATAGTATAGCGATAGTTGTAACTGGAATGATTTCAAAACAAATAACAAGGCGTAATATAGAAATAAGGGGATAATGAATGTGAGTATTTTCGATGATGTTAAATCCATCAAAGGAGTAGGCCCTAAGAAAGCGAAAGTTTTAGAGGCTCTTGACATATTTACAATTGAAGATCTGCTCCACCACTACCCTAGAGATTATGAAGACAGAAGGATTATAAGAACTATTAACAGTCTAAAAGAAGATGAGACAGTATTAATACAGGGTAAAATCAGATTGATTCATAAAAGCAGGTATGTTAAAGGAAAAAAACGAACTCTCCGTTTGCTAGTTAGTGATAATACAGGCGATATAGAGGTTGTTTTTTTTAATTCGGCCTATTTAGAAAGAATTCTGAAGAAGAATGTTGAATATCAATTTTATGGAAAAATAAGCCGCAATAACGGTCGTCTACAAATGCTTCATCCTAATTTAAGTGTAAGTACTGGTGAATCAGCACCAGGAATCCTGCCAATATATTCTTTAGTACAAGGAATTACACAAAATGAGATAAGAAGATGGCAAAAAGAAGCTATTTCTTATATGAAAGAATTAGAGGATCACCTACCTTTATATTTAATAAAAGAAAATAGGATGTGCGATTTGCATTATGCCATTGAAAATATACATTTTCCAAAAGATGTTCAAAAGCTAAAAGAATCTAAATATAGGCTTGTTTATGATGAACTTTTTTTACTCCAACTAGCTCTCTTATCCATCAAACAAAGATTTGACAAGGATATTAGTGGTATAGAATTCTCCAATCAAATAAAAATGGAAGAGTTTGTTTCAAAGCTTCCTTACAAACTGACTGGTGCCCAGAGCAGAGTTTTAGCTGAAATAGAAAAAGATATGGAATCTAAAAAAATAATGAACCGATTAATTCAAGGAGATGTAGGATCAGGTAAAACTGCTATAGCTGCCACCGCAGCATATAAGGCTATTAAAAGCGGATATCAGGCAGTTTTAATGGCTCCAACTGAAATATTAGCTAGACAGCATAAAGATACATTAAAAAGTATGTTTGAACCATTTGAAATTAATGTAGAACTGTTGACTGGAAGCATGACTGCTAAAAATAGGGAAGGACTAATAAACGACCTCAAGGAGGGTAAAATAGATTTTCTAATTGGAACACACGCAGTAATACAGGAGGATGTACAATTTAATAATTTGGGACTGGTAATTACGGACGAACAGCATCGGTTCGGAGTAAAGCAAAGATTACTTCTCACACAGAAAGGAAGCAACCCTGATGTATTGGTTATGACTGCTACTCCAATTCCCAGAACACTAGCTTTTATACTATATGGAGACCTGGATATATCAATAATAGATGAAATGCCACCAGGCAGAAAACCTGTAATTACAAAGGTAGTTAATCGGAATACCGGAAGGGAATATGCCTATGATTTCGTACGCAACGAAATCGCAAAAGGTAGACAAGCTTATGTCGTAGCACCTCTAATTGAAGAATCAGATGTTTTGGATGTGAAATCTGCTACAGAATTATATGAAGAATTAAAAAATAGATTTAAAGATTATAAAGTTCAATTGTTACATGGGTCTATGAAGCAATTGGAGAAAGATAATATAATGGAGGAATTTAAAGAAGGTAAAATTGACATTCTTGTATCTACAGTTGTTATCGAAGTAGGTATCAATGTTCCAAATGCAACAATTATGCTAATCGAAAATGCTGAAAGATTTGGCCTTGCAACACTTCATCAGTTACGCGGAAGAGTAGGAAGAGGAAAATATCAGTCATATTGTATTTTGATTGCTGAAGAGAAAACTGAATTGGCGAAACAGCGTACTCAAATAATGGAACAAACTACCGACGGTTTTATAATAGCCGAAAAAGATTTAGAGCTGCGTGGACCAGGAGAGTTTTTCGGAGTTCGTCAGCATGGAATTCCTGAGTTGAAAATTGCAGATTTAGCTAAAAATATTAAAGTTTTAGAAAAAGTTCATAAAG
>JAAYHT010000300.1 GCA_012735285.1 Clostridiales bacterium
AAAGGTCTATGCATTGAGTTTGCTTCAAATATGCGGGATTTCACATTAAAATTTGTTATGTTACGAGAGATTTTAACCTTGATGGTAATGTTTCCCCTAGTTGAAAGTGTCGGACGTTATTACGTTAAAAAAATAAATTAAAAGAAAGGAGGTTTTATGAAAAATGCCATTTCGAAAGCTCACTTTATTACTTATAGTCGCATTATTACTATCTGCATGCGGAGGTTCTCCTGCTGACTCGCCACAAGAACAGATATCCAACGGCCAAGAAGAAAAAATGATAATCAACTTTTATTCAGGATCACCTGGTGGCGGATGGTATCCTATAGCAGTTGCTTTAGCTGAAATCTGGATGAAGGATATTCCAAACCTTGAATTCAAACATGCCGATGCTGGAGGCTCTGGGAACTTGATAGCTATGGAAGATGGTTTATGCCAGGTTGCTATATCATCCTCAGCTTCGATAGGTGATGGAGTAGTAGGTAATGATCACTTCCCTGAGAATACTACCAAAGTAATGGGGTTGGCTGCTTTGACACCAGAACCTTGGGCTATCATAGTTTGGAAAGATTCTAATATTCGAACATTTGAAGATATGAAGGGTAAGGCCCTTGTACCCCTTCCAAAAGGATATACTACTGAGGCCATTTGCAGGCGTGTTCTTCAGGCAGCTGGTTTGTCTTATGATGACTTTTCTAAAGTGGATTTTGTCCATATTACAGAAGCTATTAATCTTATGAAAGATAATCATACTGATATTTTTGCAGATACCATAGCAAAAGAAGGAGATGGCACTGTCGTTGAGCTAAGTTTGACAAGACCTATACATATTATTGATATCCCTAAAGATGTTCAGGAGAAAGTGGCAGAAATTTCTCCAGGTTTATTTCCTGACATTATTAAAGCAGGAGCTTACCCGGGCGTTGACCAGGATACCAATGTTCTTGGCCAAACTCTGGCTCTAGCCATCTCAACTGATTTGTCGGAGGAATTAGTATATCAAATGACAAAAGCTATGGTAGAGAATTGGAATCAAATGCAGTTGGTAGATGTAGGCTTAGCGGAAATAGAACCGCAGGATCTTGCAAGAGATTTACTTGGTACGGAATTTCATCCTGGAGCTAAAAAATATTACCAGGAAAGAGGATGGATGTAGAAAAGCTTGATTCGATTCTCATACCTCTGCTTTGCATTACCAAATATTATAAAGGAGGAAAAAGAAATGAAATTTGATCTTGTAATTAAAAACGGCACTGTAGTGCGTCCTTCTGGTAGATGTATGGAGGATATCGGGATCAAAAATGGAAAGATTGCAGCATTGGCCAATCCTGGTTCGATATCGGGAGTAAAAGAGATTGATGCTAAAGGCCTGCATATTCTTCCTGGCATTATTCATACCCATGTACATATGCGAGAACCTGGAATGACACATAAAGAAGATTATGAGTCTGGAACAAAAGCCGCGGCTGCTGGTGGTGTCACCACAACAATTGATATGCCAAATGTGGCTCCACCGACAACAACTGTTGAAAGGTACCTGTAGAAACGTAAGATTGCCGAAGAAAAAGCTTATGTAGATTTTCAGCACTGGCCAGGACCCACATCAGCTGAAAGTGTATACGAATTGGCTAAGATAGAAGGCGTTCCCGGGATGAAGGTTTTCATGGTGCGGGATCCTAAGGCTAAATATCCCCATATGCCCGAGCTGGCAATTGCTAATCATGGCGATCTTTTTAAGATTATGGAGGCAACAGCAAAAGTTAACCTACCAATTCTTGTTCATGGTGAAGTCCCTGAGCTCATGTGGGCTCTTTCGGAACCTTTCCTTGGTAATAATTCAAAGGAAGCAAGATTTAATTCCTATAATTACAATGATTGGTGGTTCTCAACTAGGGATATAGGATCTATGATTGCCATATTACTTGCTAAATTAGCAAGAGTGAAACTGCATGTCCTTCACATGGGGCAAGGCAGATACATGCACCAGTTTGTAAAATGGGCTAAAGAACAAGGACTTCCTGTTACAGGTGAACTAGAGAGTACTTGGCTTATTGAGAAGCAGGTCGATCCAGTCAGAAGAGAATGGCTCGAATTAGGGAATTATCGACCTGAGTGTGATTATTCTGACGAGCTATGGGAAGCCGTTAATGATGGTACTGTTGATTGTATGTTGCTTGAACATGCTCCACATCATAGGGATGAAGTAATCGCGGCAAAAAATGATGTCTGGAATGCACCAGGGGGATTACCGGCAATTCAGGATATGGTTAAACTCTTACTAACTCAAGTCAACAAAGGAAAAACTACTCTAGAAAGATTTACCCTTCTAACATCCGAAAATCCAGCAAAACTTGCAGGTCTCTATCCTCGAAAAGGTGCCATTAATATAGGTTCGGATGCGGACTTTACAATTGTTGATATGAATGCTGAAAAGGTTATTAAGCAATCAGAAGTAATAACAAAATCCGGCTTTACTCCATGGGATGGCTATGTTGCTAAGGGGATACCTGTTTATACCATTGTACGTGGAAACGTTGTTATGGATCATGATAAAATCGTTGGAAAAATGGGATACGGAACATATATTCCTTCAACCAACGGACAAGGATAATGTGTCCAACCTCATTGCTGTAGGGGTGCGCAGTTTGCACTCGCGCCCCTGCAGCCATTAAATAGTGTAAGTGGGGAGAGTAAGCTATGGAGACAAAAATTACAGGAATTAGACAGTTATTTACAAGAAGAGGCGTAATCTTTCTTGTAGCGGTCGGTATGTCAATTTTTCATCTTTACACTGGATTTTTCGGTTCGTTAGCTTTTATTAAGCAGACAGCGGTTTTCCTAGGCTGTGCACTTGTGTTAGTATTTTTAATTTTCCCCGCAAAAAACCCTAAAAACGTAGAAGAAGGAACAGTTGCAGAAAAACCAAAATTAAAATGGTACGATTACTTACTAATTGTAATGAGTATTCTCCCTATGTTATATTTATTTGTCAATTTTGAATACATTCAATTTGAACGAATCCGAATGGTAACACCTCTGACTACATTGGAAATAATTCTTGGTCTATGTTTAATTATTGCACTGTTGGAAGCGACTCGAAGAACGGTAGGTTTATTTTTATCAGTTACTGGAATAGTATTTATTGTCTATACTTTCGTAGGTCCATATCTTCCAGGGTTTTTTAAGCATAATGGAATTTCAATAAACAACTTTTTTGATCTTCAATTTCTAAGTACTTCTGGAATTTTTGGAGTTCCTGTACAAATAGCGGCTACCTATATAGTTTTATTCATTATTTTCGGTGCTTTTATGTTAGAGACAGGTTTTGGCGAGTTAATATGTGATGTGGCTACCGGTTTAACTGGAAGAACGAGAGGGGGACCAGCAAAAATTGCTGTCGTGAGCAGTGCTGGTTTTGGAATGATCAGCGGCTCAGGCAGCGCTAATGTGGCCGTTACAGGTACGTTTACCATTCCTCTGATGAAGAAAGTTGGATATACCCCGACTTATGCAGGAGCTGTAGAAGCAGCAGCCTCTACAGGGGGAGAAATTATGCCTCCCATTATGGGTGCCGCTGCATTTCTTATGGCTCAATATGCAGGTATACCCTACATTCAAGTAATCTATCATGCCTTTATTCCTGCCATACTGTACTTTATGGCAATTTTTTTTCAGGTGGATTTTCAGGCTGCAAAAATGGGAATTCGCGGTTTATCAAAGGATGAATTGCCTCCGTGGAAAGAAAAAAGCAAACAATATATTCATTTAGTGTTTCCAATTATTGTGTTATTGGTGCTGATGATAATAGGTAAAACAGCATTTTATGCGGTTACATGGTCTATTGCTTTGACAATTATACTAAGTTTTTTACGGAAGTCTACTAGAATGAATCTTTGGCAAATAATGAGTGCTCTTGAAAAAGCAGCGAAGAGTGCAATTTTTGTGGCAATAGCTTGCGCGCTTGCTGGTCTGGTTGTTGGGTGTATTTATCAAAGCGGTTTAGGGATAAAGTTCACTTCATTGGTTGTGGAATTGGGAAGCGTTTCCACTGCTCTTTCTGTTATAGCTGCTGCCTTTGCTGGCCTTATATTAGGAATGGGAATGCCAATTGCTCCTGCTTACGTATTAATGATTGCTTTGGTAATACCTGCTATGGTGACATTGGGTTTTGATCCAATTGCATCTCACCTTTTTGTTATTCACATTTGTAGAGCTTCGTTGATAACTCCTCCGGTGGCTATTTCAGCCTATGTTGCTGCTGGTATAGCCGGAGCCCCTATGGCAGCTACTGGGTGGAAGGCTTTGCAATTGGGGATTGCCTCTTTCCTCGTACCCTTTATCTTTGTTTTTTCTCCGAGTTTATTGCTTATAGGGTCGGCTCCAGAAGTAATTTTAGCGGTAATAACAGGTATGATAGGTATTTACGCCTTAGCCTCCGCAATAGAGGGATACTTATTCCACCCAATGAATTTTATACAAAGAATTTTAGCGGGAATCGCTGCAATCACATTTATTATTCCAGGCTGGAGGACTGATTTAATTGGTGTTATTTTATTTGCTGCAGCTATAATTTGTCAAATAGTAGATAAAAAAAGTAAAAAGCTAGGGGTGATTAATAATGGATAGTAAATACACAATAGAAACCTATAAAACTGATGTTGTGATTGTAGGAAGTGAAGGAGCAGGCGCAACAGCAGCTATTGAGTTGGCAAAACATAATTTAGATGTGATTATTGTTACCAAAGGTAATGGTGTAGGAAGAAGCGGTGCTACTATTACCGGTGAAGCAGATCTCGCAGTTGATAGTAATAGTCTTTATCATAGATTTAACATGAAGGTAGGAACAGATCCTGAGGACAGTAAGGAGAATTTTTTTCATGATATCTTAGCAGGTGGGAAATATGTCAATCAGCAGGATATCGTGCAAGCTCATGTTGAGGATGCACCAGATAGGTTCGCTGATTTGCTTGAGTGGGGTTTAAAACCTTTGTTTGTCACCAAAATGTCCGGTCATTCCTACCCAAGAGGTGTTATCGTTTCTGCTCCTGAGATGATTCGGATATATCGTAAAAAATTAAAAGAAACCAAGACAAAAGTTTTAAATAATATTTTTATTCATGAACTTCTTTATCAGAATGGAGTATGTAGCGGAGTATTTGGCCTAAATATGGTAAGTGGGAATTTTATCACGATAGAAGCCAAAGCAGTATTATTAGCTACTGGTGGAGGAATGAGACTCTATCCTATTACTACTGCTCCTGAGGAATTGACCGGTGATGGTACAGCTATGGCATTTAGAGCAGTGGTCGAACTGATGGATATGGAATTTCCCATGTTCTTGCCAGGATGCTTTCCTTGGCCCGAGGCTGTAAAAGGGGTAAATACTCCATTTAAACTAGCTTCTGCTGGTATGATATCAGGTCATATGCTCAACAAGCACGGTGAACGTTTTATGGCCAAATGGGACCCGATCAAAATGGAGAAAAGTACTAGAGATATAACCGCTGTTGCAATGTGGACAGAGATAATGGAAAACAGAGGAGGCCCCCATGGTGGTGTTTTCGTTTCATTAAAGCATCTACCGGATAATGTAATTGATTACATTATGGAATGGCTACCACCTAGCTATTTGAAAAAATACGGTGGTTTTGACATGTCAAAATTCCTGCCTGACTTAAAGCGAGACGCTGTTGAATCCGTTCCAGCCAGCCATTTCTTTAATGGTGGAATTAAGATAGATATCTGGTGCAGGACCAATATGAGTGGACTATATGCTGCCGGAGAAGTTACGGCTGGTCTTCATGGAGCTAACAGGCTTTCTGGAAATGCGTTCACAGATATGATTGTATGGGGTCACAGGGCAGCTCAGGCTATAGCAGAAGATATTAAAAAAGGAGAGATTTATCAAACCCCGTTAGATAAAAAACAAGTGGAATATTACGTGACAGAAGCATTGGCAGGATATTCTCAGCAAGGAGATGAAAAGATGCAGAGTGTGCGGGATGATGTTCAAGATACTGCATGGAAGCATGCTGGGATTGTACGGGATGATTCACTGCTCAAAGAAGGATTGGATAAACTACAAAATCTAAAGGAACGTTATAAAAGAATTCGCTTGACTTGTAATGAAAAGAAATATAACAAAGAATTCATTCGTTATTTAGAGACCAAAAATATGATAGCCAATCTTGAATGTATTCTTGTAGCTGCAGAGAACCGGCATGAATCAAGAGGCTCTCATTATCGAAAGGATTTTCCTAATACTGATAATATTAAATGGTTTAAAAACCAAGTCATAATTTTTAAAGACGGGGAAGTTGAATTAAAGCTTGAAGATCCGGTAGTGACTACTGAAGAACCAGATAGAATAATTGAAAAATATGGATATTAAATACGATATTAAGGAGGTTGTATGATGAGTAGTGATAATACACCCATGGTAAAAATTACAATAAAACGGGGAGATTCCTTTCAAAGTAAATATCAAACCTACGAAATACCTCTACAGGAGAAAATGAGTATTTTTAACGCTCTTGAATATATTAATAGTTATCTTGATCCCAGCCTTGCATTTTATACATCCTGTAAAATAGGAAAGTGCCTGGGATGTACAGTGGAGGTAAACGGAAAACGTAGACTCGCTTGTACAACAATTGTCGAAGGCGATATGACTCTTGAACCAGACTCGCGATTTCCAGTTGTAAGAGATTTAATGGTTGATATGAGCGATCAGGAGAGTAGTTAGATAATATTAAGGGTTATATGTTTACATATTTATTCATATTCCAATGATTTTAGCAATTATATAATAAGGAAAAGTTGCGGGGAGTGAGTTGGAAGGAATATTATTATGGCTACCCGCGGCGGAGTTGCTGACACCTGCATTTAAAAAGGACTATATACCATGCCGCCGGTAGTCATGGTTGTGATATCTAGAAATGTCAGCTCCGTTTAGTATTACCGTCTCTTTTGCCGTATTTAAAATTATTTAGATTTGATACGTAACGTTCTTGATTTATGGCGAGGTGTTACAGACATGATACAGTATCAACAAATGTCTTCGGCGGAACGCGAAAGGGAACTTAATCTTGTCTTGAATTTATATAAAGAATTTCGTGCTCAAGACCTTAATTTAGACATGTCGAGAGGAAAGCCGAGTATAGAGCAGCTGGCACTGTCTATGCCTATGCT
>JAAYHT010000301.1 GCA_012735285.1 Clostridiales bacterium
CCTTTCAGCTCCACGGCGATGGTGAGCCTGTTTTATTCTATTATGAGGATTGTGGCATTAGGGCTATGAATGTAGTTATGAAAAGGGACATTGAGAAAGATAAATTCTTTTCCGGTAAGATACCGGAAGGTGTTTTTTTTGATATAAGCACACCGTATGGCTATGGTGGTTTTTTAATAGAAGGAGAAATCACAGAGAATAGTTTAAAAAAACTATATAATGAATATAGTAGTTTTTGTAAAATTAATAGCATTATAAGCGAATTTGCTCGTTTGCACCCTTTACTTAATAATCTATCAGTTTTATCGTCTCTATATGATATTTCTTATCTTGGCAATTCAATTTCAATAGAACTAAATTCTTTAAATCAAATCTGGCATGAACTAACTAGCCAAAATAGAAATAAAATTAGAAAAGCTATTATATCAAGTGTAGAAATTTATTGGGGTCGAGATCCTAAGCTGTTTGCTGAGTTTAAAGTATTATATAATGCAACAATGGATAAGGTGAAAGCAACGGATTACTATTATTTCCAGGATAGTTTCTATAACAGTATTTTGACTGATTTAAAAAATAATGCCTTAATGTTTTATGCGGTCTACGAAGGAAAGATTATTGCAATGTCTATTATATTGTTTTCGAACCAGCATATGCATTATCATTTATCAGCTTCTGATATAAATTATCAGCATCTTGCGCCAACCAATTTATTACTTTATGAAGCAGCATGTTGGGGTTGCGAGAACGGTTATAAAGCATTTCACCTGGGAGGAGGGCTAGGTGGTAGAGAAGACAGTCTCTATAAATTCAAAAGTGCCTTTAATAAAAACTCAAATACTAGATTTGCAGTTGGGAAAAAGATATTTGATGAAGAGAAATATCAGCAACTTGTAATAATGAGACTCACTGAAGCTGAACTTGATAGCGGAAGTGGGTTCTTTCCAGTATATAGAGCACCATTTTTGAAATAGCAAAAATGTATTAATGATTAGAGTAAGTATTTTTTGCATGCCATTAAGTAGATTTAGAAGGTGTTTGTTATTGAGGATAGTCTATTTACATCAGTATTTTAGCACTCCCGAAGGATCAAGCGGGATCCGTTCTTACGAGATGGCCCGGAGAATGGTGCAAGCTGGTCACGAAGTCTTTATGATTACTTCTGAACGTTCGGGCAAATTTTCTACTAAAAAGAAATGGTATCAAACGGAGGAGGCTGGGATTAAGGTCTATTGGACTCCCGTATTGTATAGCAATCATATGGGATACCTTCAGCGTATTCAGGCATTCTTTCAATACGCCTGGCGGGCAGCGTGGAAAGCGGCCTCTTTTGACGCAGACATCATCTTTGCCACCAGTACTCCATTAACTATTGCGCTTCCCGCTGTATACGCTTCTAAAAAGAACAAAATTCCTCTTGTTTTCGAGGTGCGGGATCTATGGCCTGAACTACCTATTGCTATCGGCGCAATCAAAAATCCATTGCTTATTGCAGTTGCGCGATGGCTCGAACGATTCGCTTACCGGAATTCTGCCAGGGTTATCGCCCTTTCTCCCGGCATGAAAGCAGGGGTAATTAAATCGGGATATCCCGAAAACAAAGTTTCGGTAATCCCGAATAGTTGTGATCTGGACCTGTTTGATGTCGATCCCAATGATGGTAATTTTCTTCGTAAACAGTACAATTGGCTGCAGGACAGACCATTGGTAGTATATATC
>JAAYHT010000302.1 GCA_012735285.1 Clostridiales bacterium
ATACGGATCCACCTGAAAACGATAATAATAACAGTAATAATAATGGAAATCCTAATGGAAACGGTAATCAGAATGATACAGGAAATGGAAACCCAGGCAATAACGGAAACAGAAATGGAAACAATAATTCCCGACCCCATCCTCCAAATGAATCCGATTAGCGCAAGGGTTTTGGTGAAAAAATTAGAGCAATAATATATCCAAAAACTATAGCCGCTGTAATACCTGCAGCGGTTTCTTTTAATCCTCCAACTAATGCTCCCATGAATCCATCGATTTTTACAGCATCCATAGCGCCTTTTGCCAGCAAGTAACCAAACCCTGGCAAAGGTACTGTTGCCCCGCTCTTTGCAAAATCTACAATTGGTTGATACAAGCCTAGACCTGTTAATATTGCTCCAGAGACAACAAATATTACTAAAATTCTAGGTGGCGTTAATTTTGTAAAATCCATTAATAGTTGGCCGATGACGCAAATAAGGCCACCGATTAAAAATGCCCACAGATAATCCATGTTTTACCTCCGCTAATTACCTTCAACTTCTATAGCTATTGCATGTGCAATCCCAGGTATAGAATCGCCCTGCAATGTACTAGTAGTAGATAAAAGCGCGCCTGTTGATACTAATAGTACTTTCTTTAATTTCCCTTCTAATATTTCTCTATATATATGGCCGGCGAAAACAGAAGCTGAACATCCGCAACCACTTCCACCGCTATGAGTATCCTGATCCTTATCGTACAATAGCACACCGCAATCCATGTGTACTTTTTCTAAATCTAACCCCCTATTTTTAGACATATCTAACAATATGTCTTTTCCTATGTGACCTAAGTCCCCAGTCAATATCAAGTCATAATAACCAGGGTCTCTGTTGGTATCTGATAAATGAGTGTGTATTGTATCCAATGCTGCAGGTGCCATGGCAGCACCCATTTGGTGAGCATCGGTGATGCCTGGATCAACAACCTTTCCAAGTGTTGCACATGTTAAAACTATATTAGGCTTATTGGTCCTACCTATTACTACACTTCCTGACGCAGTTGCTGTCCATTGAGCAGCAGGAGGACGCTGATTTCCATGCTCTAAAGGATTGCGGAACTGTCTTTCCGAAGTGCAAAAATGGCTTGAGGCTGCAGAAACAACATTCTCTGCGTACCCTCCGTCCACCAAAACACTTCCTAGTATCATTGATTCTGTCATTGTAGAACAGGCCCCATATATCCCAATAAAAGGCACATCGAAATCCCTTGCTGTAAAAGATGCTGACATCAATTGGTTTAAAAGATCACCTGAAATTATTGCATCAATTTCCTTTTCTGCTTTACCTGCCTTCTTCATAGAAAGGAGAATGGCTTCACTTAGCATTTTAATCTCAGCTTTTTCCCAAGTTTTTTCATTGTAAGTGTCATCTTCAAGCACCACATCAAAGCGCTTGCCTAGGGGACCTTCTCCTTCTTTTACTCCAACAACTGAACCTGTTCCTAAAATTTCAGGTTTATTATTAAATATAACAGTGTGTTTACCTAGTTTATTATTTAGCATGTGTGACCCCTCTCATTAACCCTTATTTATTAACAAGTGAATAATTCCAATAATTACAGAAACGCTTATCCCACATACTAATACTGGACCAGCTAAAGTAAACAGTTTTGCCCCTGAACCAAGAACAAGCCCTTCTTTCTTAAATTCCATTGCCGGGGATACCATCGAATTAGCAAAACCGGTGATAGGTACAATTACACCAGCGCCTGCAAATCTGGCTATAGAATCAAACCAGCCAATTCCCGTTAATAGTTGAGCAGAACAAACTAGAATAACTGTAACAGCAGTGGCAGCATCTTTCTTTACCATACCCTGAGCCATAAATAAATTTTGTATATATAACGCTATTACGCATATCAATCCACCTACAACAAAGGCCTTAAAAGCATTAGAAAAATATTTAGGGTTAGGTGTAAACTGTTTAACATATTTTTCGTATGCTTTCGCCTGTTCCTTTCTTTCCTGTTCCTTTTGTTTTTTCTTCTTAGCCATAACTACCCCCGCTTCATTTATTAATCAAGTTTATTATTTATAATTTAATAAAAAATATGCTAAAATATCATTTATAAATATGTAAGGATGGTAGTATGGATAAGAAACAAATTATTTTAGCATCTTCTTCACCTAGAAGAATTAAAATGTTGAAAGATAATGGGATAGATCCAGTAATTATTTCCCCTGATATAGACGAAAACATACCTGAAGGTCTCGATTTAAGGCAATCAGTAATGTTTTTAGCACTAAAAAAGGCACTGTATGCAGAAAAACTATTTTTAGAAACTAATAATAATCTCGATAAATCAAATAGCATAATAATCGCGGCAGATACCATAGTCTATTGCGATAAAATAATAGGAAAGCCCGAGACTAAAGAAGAAGCTTTTGAAATATTATCATTTCTTCGAAATAAAAGTCATTGGGTAGCTACAGGTGTTGCTATATTAAAGGCTGGAAGTAATGTAAGAAGGGCTTTTTATGAATTAACAGAGGTGTTTTTTAAGGATTATAAAGATGAGGATATTATAGAATATATTAATACAAGCGAACCCTATGACAAGGCTGGCGGATACGCAATTCAAGGCGCCTGGGGGAAATATGTTGATCACATAAAGGGCAGTTTGGATAATGTTATTGGATTCCCATGGTCAAAAATCGAAGAAGAATTAAAGAAAATATAATAAATTAGGAGGCTGTTGCAGCCTCCTATACCACTCATTTAAGCTGATTTTGTTTGTGATTTTGTCTTTGTGCTTTCGTCATAAAGCGCTTCTGCATTATCCCACTCTTCAATAATTTGTGGAATAATCTTGTATAAATCCCCTACTATACCGAAATCCGCCACCTCGAATATGGGTGCTTCAGGGTCTTTATTGATAGCTACAATTATATCAGAAGTTTGCATTCCTGCAAGATGTTGAATAGCGCCAGAAATGCCACAAGCAAAATATATTTTAGGTTTAACAGTAGTACCTGTTTGACCTACCTGATGTGAATGATCTATCCAGCCAGCATCAACGGCAGCCCTAGATGAGCCAACAACTCCCCCTACCTTATCTGCGAATTTCTTTATTAATTCGAATCCGGAGGCATCACCTAGACCACGCCCACCTGAACAAATGATTTCAGCATCAGTTAAAGATACCCTTTCTTTTGCAGCTTTTACAACCTCTAATACCTCTGTTCTGATATCTGATTTGGATAGCTTATGGTTAACTTTTATAAGCTCTCCCTTTCTTGAGTCGTCCCTTTCAGCTTTCTGCATTACTCCAGGTCTTACTGTAGCCATCTGTGGTCTTCTCTTTGGACATATGATTGTTGCCATAATGTTACCGCCAAAAGCAGGTCTGGTTTGTTTTAAATTAACGTCATCGGTTTTTTCTCTAATCTTAGAAGTATCCAATGTGGTATTCTTTTCTAAATATTCAATATAGGTATCTGTTTTCACATCAAGCCTTGTGCAGTCAGCCGTTAATCCGGTATCAAGCCTTGCCGCAACTCTGGGTGCTAAATCTCTTCCAATATGAGTTGCTCCGAAGAGTACAATTTCCGGCTTATATTCCCTTATAGCATCAGTCATAACTTTAGTATATCCGTCTGTTGTATAGTTCTTTAACAGCGGATCATCTATCTGGTAAACTTTATCTGCTCCAAAAGCATATAGTTCGTCTATAAGATGATCAGTCTCATAACCTATTAACAGACCGCAAACATTACAATCTTCCCCGATTTCTCTTGAAAGTCTTCTGCCTTCGCCCAAAAGTTCTAGGGCCACATTCATAATTTTGCCATCCCTTTGCTCTATATACACCCATACATCTTTATACTTTGAAATATCGTGTTCATCATCTTCTTCATCAGTCCTTATAATAGCATCAAAGGGACAGGTCTCGATACATTGGCTGCATACTGTACATTTATCATTTATCACAGCAAAATCGCCAACCATATCGATTGCTTCAAAGGGACAGTCATCTATACAAACCCCGCAACCGGTGCATTTTTCTTCTAATACTTTTATTGCCATTATATTTACCTCCTTAAATTACATGCTTTGCTTTGAGATTGATCAATAGATTTCTTGCCAGTTCTTTTTCTCCGTCACCTTCTATCATTATTCCTTTTCCTTTCGGAGCAGGAGTAAATGACCTAAATACATTTGTTGGTGATGCTTCCAAACCTACAGTGTTTAGATCAACCCCTATATCTTCAGCAGTCCAAACTGGTATTTCCTTCTTAGTTGCTTCATAAATACCGCCAATTGTCATATACCTTGGTTTATTAAGCTCTTTAATTGCTGTCAACATGCATGGCATCTTAAGTCTTATTCTTTCATATCCATCTTCTAATGCTCTTTTTACAATAATGGTATCTCCATCCATCTCGAATTCAGAAACATAGGTAACTTGCGGAATACCAAGCTTTTCGGCGATCTGAGGTCCTACCTGTGCAGTATCACCATCTATAGCCTGACGTCCGGCAAATATTATATCGAAATGACCTAATTTTCTTATAACCGCAGCTAAAGCATTAGATGTGGCCCAAGTATCAGAACCTCCCAATTTTCTATCTGATGCCAATATAGCTTCATCCGCCCCCATAGCAAGACATTCTATCAGCATATCTTTAGCTTGGAGAGGGCCCATGCTGATTACTGTAATGTGAGTATCTGGATACTTGTCTTTTATTCTAAGCGCTTCCTCTAAAGCGTTGGCATCGTCGTTATTCAATATGCTGGGAACACCTTCCCTTATCAAGGTGTTTTTAACCGGATCTATTTTAACTTCAGTTGTATCTGGAACTTGCTTAGCACATACTATAATTTTTAATCCCATTATTCTGTCTCCCTTCACTTATTTTCTAAACACATCTGCAGCGATAACCATTCTTTGCACTTCTGATGTACCTTCATAGATTTCAGTAATCTTAGCATCTCTCATCATTCTCTCAACTGGATAATCCTTGGTAAATCCATAACCTCCATGCAGTTGAACACACTTTGTAGTCACATACATAGCTGTTTCTGAAGCATAGAGTTTAGCCATTGCTGCATTTGCTCCGTATTTTTGTTTTCTATCTTTCAAATCAGCCGCATAATAGATAAGTAGTCTTGCAGCCTCTATACGAGTTTTCATATCTGCAACTTCAAACTGAAGGGCTTGGAACTTTGACAGACTTCTGCCAAACTGCTTCCTAGCTTTCATATATTCAACCGTTACATCAAAGGCCCCCTGTGCAATCCCCAGAGCCTGGGCAGCTATACCAATACGGCCTCCGTCTAAGGTTGTCATTGCAATTTTAAAACCTTCCCCTACCTTACCTAGAAGGTTTTCCTTTGGTACCTTACAATTTTGGAAGATTAATTCGGTAGTTGAGGAGGCACAGATACCCATCTTTTCCTCGGTCTTGCCTATGGAAAAGCCGGGAAAATCTTTTTCAACTATGAAAGCGCTTATACCTCTACTACCCTTGCTCTTGTCTGTCATTGCGAAAATTATGTATACATCAGCGTATCCGCCGTTAGTAATAAATACCTTTGTCCCATTTAGCTCCCAATGATCGCCCTTATCAACAGCTCTGGTCTGTTGACTGCTCGCATCGGTCCCAGCATTAGGTTCGGTTAGCCCAAAAGCACCTAGCTTTTCACCTTTGGCCACAGGAATAAGATATTTTTCCTTTTGTTCTTTTGTCCCATAAGCAAAAAGAGGCCAACCGCACAAGGATGTATGAGCTGAACAGATAACCCCGGTAGAAGCACATACCCTTGAAAGTTCTTCTACTGTAATGGCATAGGCTATATGGTCTCCTCCAGCACCTCCGTATTCCTTTGGAAAAGGAACACCCAGAAGCCCATAGTCCCTCATTTTAGCTACGGTTTCGACCGGGAATCTGTGTTCTTTATCAATATCTGCTGCAATAGGCTCTACCTCGTTTTCAGCAAATTTTCTCACCATTTTCCTTACAAATTCCTGCTCTTTGGTTAATTGAAAGTTCATAATCATGCCTCCTAAATGTAGTTAGTTTGACGAATTTGTTATATATTTAACAACTAATTTAAATTTACCACCTTTAGAGCATAAAATCAACCTATTTTAGCAATATATTGAGAAAAAATTATCAAAATCGAAAAAAGCAATGATCTAAACATACTAAACAAAAATAATATGGTATAATTTATAGATGACTAATTTCGATTTTGGAGGTTTAAATGCGAAGTATTTTTAAAGCTGTGATAATCTTAACAATTATCATGCTTAGTGCTTGTACTTCAGTAGATGGCAGTAAAGAAGAATTAGAAGATGTAAATGAATATACCATACCAAATGAGATTCAAACAATTATAGATAAAGTGGAAAACTTCGCAATTAATTATGCCCTTCAATTAGACGGAGAATGGGCAGATGAATATGTTAATTGTCTTGACTCAGAACAGGCAAGAGACTACAAAGGATATGCTAATCTAAAAGCTACCCTTGATCAATTTAGAATTGAATGCGGAGCAGATAGAATTTATGTTTTAACAGATATGAATACAGATGACGACTATTTTGAACTTACCGTAGACACTTCAAAGCAAGCCGAAGAATGGATGAGTGAGTACAAAATTGAAGAGCACTATTTATCGGCAAATAAGGGTGTGCCCCAAGCATCAGTTTATGCAAGCAAAAATCATGAAGGTTTGCTAATCTGGTCAGCTTCAGCTCCAATATATGATAGTAGGGGTAATATCGTAGGAATACTTAACATAGACTACCCTATACCAGAAATCGAAGCTTACCCGGAATTAATAAAAGAATAGCCTATTCCATCTGCTTCCTTAAAGTGTCAAGAACTCTTTTTTCTATTCTTGATACTTGTACTTGGGAAATCCCAAGTATATCTGAAATCTGCTGCTGAGTCATATCTTTAAAATATCTTAAAACAATAATTTGCCTTTCTCGCTCTCCGAGATTGCGAATTGCACTCTTTAAATGAATTATTTCTACCTGACGGTCTTCTTCTTCCCTATATATATCTTCTGGCTGTGTTTCCTGTCTATCGGGGTCATCTAGGCTCTCGAAACTACTCATGGCATCATTAGCCTCCATTAAGGCTAAAACATCTTCTACTTCCATACCTAGTTCCTCCGCGAGTTCACTAATTTTAGGGGATCTTCCATGGATATGACAAAAGTTATCGTGAACTCTTTTCATATTGCGAACATCCTGCTTTACCTGCCTACCTACTTTTATCCTTCCATCATCTCTTAAATAGCGCTTTATCTCTCCTAATATCATTGGTACGGCATAGGTAGAGAACATCACGCCAAAATTGATGTCGAAACGATCAACAGCCTTTAAAAGGCCTATATATCCAATCTGCAACAAATCTTCTAGTTCGTAGCCTGTACCTACAAATTTTAATGCAATTTTCTTAACAAGTCCTGCGTTTTGTTCTACTAATTGCTCTCTGGCGCTTTCGTCCCCTTCTTGTGCTCGCCTAATCAACTCGTATGTATCTTCTTTACTCTGAGGTATGTACTTAGAAGCCATTCGTCTGATCCAACACCTTGATTAATGTAACCCGGGTCCCCTCACCGGGTTTAGATTCTACTATTACCTTGTCCATGAAGCTTTCCATTACAGTAAAGCCCATCCCCGATCTTTCTTCGCTGTTTCCTGTTGTAAAAAGAGGCTCTCTGGCTTTTTCTATATCCTCTATACCTACTCCTTTGTCTTCTACAACTATAATGATTTTGCTCGTTGCAGTAGCCGCCATTTCTATTTTTATTATCCCGTCATCTCTATCTTGATATCCATGTATTATTGCATTGCTAACAGCTTCGGAAATAGCCGTTTTAATATCCGTAAGCTCTTCTACTGTTGGATCTAATTGTGAAGTAAATGCCGCTGCTACTGACCTTGCAAATGCCTCATTCTCGGATTTGCTTCTCATTTCCAGCTTTATTTGATTTATGTATTCCATACTGACTCCTACTCCCCTTTCTCTTCTCTTAGAGCACTAATTGCTTCATTAATAGACGGGTAGCACTTGGCTATAGTATAAATACCTGCCATATCTAAAATCCTATCTATATAATGGTTGCATCCAGTCAATGCAAGTTTACCGTTCTTAGTCCTCACTTTATTATATCTACCCATAACAACACCTATCCCAGCACTATCCATAAATGTAACCTTTTCAAAAGACAAAATTAAATTGTTAGCTTGGAAGGTGTCAAATGTATGATCAATTTCCTCTCTAATTTCTAGTGATGTATGATGGTCCAGCTCTCCGGAAAGGATTGCAATTAAAATATCGTCTATCATTTCAAATGTAATCCCCATAAAAAAACCCCCTTTTCTCTCCCACTATTATACAACCCTATGTAATGGCTTGTCCTTAGGAGAAAAAAGGGGATAAGTTGTTCTTTTGTCGATTTTCTCATTATTCTGGAAAAATAGTTATGGTTTCTTTAGTTTTAATTGCATTTTCAATTAAACTATCTCCGTCCAAAAGGCTTTCGGATTCTAAAATCTTTTCAAGCTTAGGTTTTGTTTTAGGATGTTTCGGCATAAATACAGTACAACAATCCTCATATGGCAGTATAGATGTTTCGTAGGTACCTATTTCCCTTGCCTTGTCTATTATTTCCGACTTATCCATTCCTATAAGGGGCCTCATAACTGGAATATTTACTGCATTATCTGTTACAACTAATGATTCAGCTGTCTGACTTGCAACCTGGCCTAGGTTTTCACCAGTTATTAACATAAGACATTTTGTACTTAAGGCTATTCGTTCGGCTATCTTCATCATAAAACGACGAACTAGCAGAATCAATTCATCTTCAGGACAATTTTTTAATATTTCTTCCTGAATGGGAAGTATGTTAACACTGTGAATCTTCATGCTGCCACAATAAGTAGATAAATTCCCTGCTAGGTCTTTGACTTTTTCCCAGGCTCTCTCGCTTGTATAAGGATAGGAATGAAAGTGCACAGATTCAATTTCCATCCCTCTCTTAGCCATTAAAAACGCTGCTACAGGGCTATCTATACCGCCTGACAGCAGTACCAGCCCTTTTCCGTTTGTTCCCAGGGGTAAACCGCCAAAAGCGGATATTTTATGTTCGTAAATAAAGGTCTTGTCACGCCTTACATGGATAAAAAGTTTGCAGTCAGGATTGTGCACATCAACTTTTAGAACTTTGCAACCTTTTAATACAGCCGCACCAATTTGCCTTGCTATCATAGGCGAAGTTAATGGAAAATTTTTATCAGATCTTTTAGCTTCAACCTTAAATGTTTTAATGCCTCTTTTTTCGATTACATCCTTCATAAACTCAACAGAAGCATTGGATATTTCATCAATATCTGACTTGACCTCTAAAACAGGACTTATCGATTCTACACCGAACACCTTTGAAATATCATCTATTATTTGCGACTCACTCAGATCTAAAGGTGCCCTAACAAGGAGCAAACCCCCTTCACGGCGGACTTCAATTCCATCATATTTTCTTAAAACATTTCTTATTCTTTCTATTAACGCCCGTTCAAAATAGGGTTTGTTTAAACCCTTTAGCGCTAGTTCACCATATCTTACTACAAATGTATTTTTGTTTTCCAAAACGCCCTCCATTTCTACCTTCTATATCTTAAGTTACGCATCCTATTTACAGCATCTTTAAGCTTTTCTAATACGTAATCCATTTGCTCTATTGTATTAAACTCACTAAAACTAAAGCGTATTGCACTATCAATCTCTTCTTCCGTCATACCTACAGCTGAAAGAACCCGGTTTCCTTTTTTCTTAGAAGAACAAGCAGCACCAGTAGATACATAGATACCTTGTTCCTCCAGAAAATGCAGCAACACCTCTCCACGGCATCCTAAGAAGCTCACATTTAATATAGCCGGACTGCAAACATGTAAAGAATTTGATTCACCATAAAGCTCTATTGGACTGTTAATTCTTATCGACTCTATTTCATCTTTAATGCCATTCAAAAGATAGTTTCTCGCTTGTTTTATTTTCTCTATTCGATCCTTTGTATTTCTATGCATTATCTCAGCAGCAAGTCCAAATCCTATCAATCCGGGTGTATTCTCAGTTCCTGAACGGAATCCTTTCTCCTGTCCGCCTCCATACAAAAAGGGGTCGATATTGACGCCTTTTCTGATATATAATCCTCCTGTCCCTTTAGGTCCATGGATTTTATGACCGCTTAAACTCAATAAATCTACAGCTATATCATCAACTGTAAAAGGAATTTTACCAAAAGCCTGTACTGCATCTGTGTGAAATAATATATTGTTTTTTCCTTTAAACAACTTCGCTATCTTTTCTAGAGGCTGTACAGTTCCTAGCTCATTGTTGACATACATGATGGATACTAAAATGGTATTATCATCGATCTTATGTTCTAATTCTTCTAAATCAACTAAGCCTTTGTTATCAACACCGATATATTCAACTAAAAAGCCCATAGTTTCTAATTTCTTGCATGCTTCAATTACAGCTGGATGTTCAATCTTCGATGTTATTATCTTCTTCCCTCTTCGCCTTCTTGCCTGTGCGGCACCGAAGATAGCTGTGTTATCAGCCTCCGTGCCGCTTCCTGTAAAAAATATCTCTTCTTCTTTCGCTCCTATCGAACTTGCTATCGTTTTTCGAGCCTTGCTTACGGCATTTTCGGCAATCATTCCCATCCGGTGTAAAGATGAAGGATTGCCAAAGTCATCCTTCATGAATTTGATCATTTCATCCGTTACTTCATCATATTGACGAGTTGTCGAACTGTTGTCTAAATATACAAACATAGTCTAACCTCTTTTAAAAAATAGTGCCTTATTATTATACCCCTAGTTGCATTTTCCAACAACCATTACTATAGTAGTAAAGAAAGAATTTCGCTCGGCTTATCAATTATTAAATCCGGGTTCTCTTTAATTAAAACCTCTTTTGGTCGATATCCCCAACTGACGGCTACACAGTATAGGCCGGCATTTTTAGCTGTCTTTACATCTATATCTGAATCCCCTACATATATTGTCTTATCTTTGCTTGATTTAAGCTTTGACATTACTTCGTATACATTGTCGGGAGCTGGTTTTTTGTTCCGCTTCGGATTATCACCTACTGCTATGTCTATGTAAGGGGCGAAAAAATACCTGCATATTTCCTTAGTAGCATCATCTTTTTTATTAGAAACAACCCCAATTTTTATCTCTCTTTTTTTTAGCTCCTTGAGAATTTCAATAATACCATCATATGGTTTTGTATTGCCAATCATATCTTTGAAATAGTTCTCTTCAAATAGTCTTGTGCAGCGATCAATTTCTTCGTCTTCAGTTCCTGCAGGAAGTGACCTTTTCATTAAAAGTCTATAACCATCACCAATAAATCTTTTTACTTCCTCTACAGTTCTTAATGGGTAATCCCTACTTCTTAAAACAATATTTACACTTTGAACAAGATCTCCAAGAGAATCGACAAGAGTACCGTCTAGGTCAAATATTACTGTATCAAATTTCATATAATCTCTCCTAAAAAAATAGAGTTGTATACAACAACCCTATTTTACCATATTATTATCCTATTTTCTCTCCTACTAATTAGCAGCTTCTTCCTTATCACCGATACCTAATTTGTCGACAACTAAGAAAAACAAGCTTAGAATAATAGCTACAACTGCACCTAATGCCATGCCTTCAAATTCTAATGGCCCGATTGAAATCTTTGCTTTTCCTACAGCTAGAATAAGGATAACAGCAGATGTAATCAGATTTCTATTATTCCCATAATTCACTTGTGACTCGACTAGCATGCGTAGTCCCGAAGCAGATATCATACCGAATAATAGAATCGATACACCGCCCATTACAGGTGCGGGCATTGCACTAATAATTGCGCTTACTTTTCCTATAAAAGCAAGGCATATAGAGAAAACTGCAGCTCCACCTATAACCCATACGGAGTAGACTTTAGTTAAGGCCATTACTCCTACATTTTCACCGTAGGTGGTTACTGGCATTCCTCCAAAGAACGAAGAAATTATTGTCCCTACACCATTGCCCATATATGATCTTGAAAGACCATTTTCTTTTCTAATTAAGGGATGTCCAACTATTTTCTCAGTTACAGACAAATCCCCTACATGCTCTGCTAATACAACTATTCCCGCCGGAAGTATTACCGCTATTGCCTTCCAGCTGAATTCAGGAGTAACAAAACCTGGAATTGCAAACCAACTTGCCTTGTCAACTACCCACGACCTAAAGGTCATGGGCTTGTAACTGCCCAGCCGTGCCAGCGGATAATCCCTCCGGCCTTTTATCGATAGAAGGTATCTATCGTGGCGTTACATCGCAGGGTGATTGAC
>JAAYHT010000303.1 GCA_012735285.1 Clostridiales bacterium
CAAGGTATAACAATATTGCAAGGAAAGTATTAAACTTTAAAACACCAAATGAGGTTGTTGAAGAATATTTCTCTAAAAACGCAGCTTAGGATGTTATTGTTAATGACAGTTTAATTAAGAAAAACACCCAAACATTTTTAAAGAATGTTTTTCAGAGGTCTTTGTCACAAATGATTGACTACTCTAGAATTTAAAAAATATTGGGTATATATTCTCTTTGCAGAGAAGGTATTTAAGTGTTAAAATATAAACTTGTGATTACAAAGGATAGAAGGAGATAGAAGTGCTAGTAAGACATTTAGCTAATGCAGGAGTAATGATTGAGGGAAGTAAAAAGATAATAATTGATGGACTCTGTGATGAGACTGGGCTTTATCCAAAGACAGATGAAGAGGATAAAAACAAGATTATTTCAGCCATAGAACCCTTTAACGATATAGCTTTAATGATATTTACCCATGAGCATCCTGACCATTTTGAAGAGGAAGCAGTAAGCGAGTTTCTTAGGAGGAATAAGGATGCTTATGCACTGATGAATGTGGAAGCCTATTTAAGGATAGATGCTGATAGAAAGACAAAGCGGAGGATAATAGTGCCTGAGATTGAAACATTAAAGAGCTTAAGGTTTGATTTTCTGGGAAGCTCAATAGAGGTGTTTTCTCTTGTCCATGATGGTGGAAAAGAATTCAGCGATGTGGTGAACTTTGCCTTTATTATTGAAATGGACGGAAAAAGGATTCTACATACAGGGGATGCAGCCTTCAATGAAAGCAATTACTCCAGTTTAGACAGCAAGGGGAATATAGATTTGATGATTGCACCTTTCCCTAATGTAGGGGTGCCTACTGCAAGAAAGAATGTTAAAAACTATATAGATCCCGCACAGATTATGGCGGTACATTTTCCCATACCTGAATATGATATATATGGTTGGGCAAAGTCAACAAAAGAAAACTACCAGAAGTCTCCCCAACTCCTAAATGGGGTTGTATTTGCCGATAATATTGGGGAGGAAATCATTCTATAGAGTTCTGCCATTTTTCTAAATCGCTCCGTGTATTGAGGTTTTTGAATATGCTCAAATCAGGGCTGAACCTTCTGGCTTCCGACTCAGAGATATAGTGGGTGGGAAGCCATTTTAGGAGTGTTTGAAAGCGCTGGATTTTAAGGGAAAATAGCTGCTCAACTTCCTCCATGGCCTTAACAGAATAAAAGGAGTTAAAGAGTTCAACCTTGTTGTCGTCATGCCTCAATACAAAGGCTTTTTTATCAGTGTTATTTTTGACCAGGTCTTTCATGTATCTTATGAATTCTAAACTTATATTAGGCATGTCACAGGCTATAAGGTAAATAAATTTGCTTTTGGAATAAGAAAGACCTGTATATAGGCCTGCCAGGGGCCCATATCCCTTTATCTTGTCTTCCACAACAAATAGCCCTCTGTTCTCATAGAGATGGGGTTTGTTAGAAACCACAATAATCTGTGAAAAATCATTGCTGAGCTTGTCTGCAATGTATTGGGCAATTATTTTGTCACCTATTTTAAGCTGCTGTTTGTCAAAGCCCATCCGGCTGCTTTTACCTCCAGCCAGTATAACAGCTGTATCCGTCAACATCTTTGCTCCTCGTATTCAAATAGTTTAACAGTATTCTACCACAACGAATTGAAATGTTGTATAAATAATATTTATCAATGGGGAATATGGTAATATATTATAATAAAACTTATTAAAGGGAAAAAGCCATGTTTGATATAAAGGAGAACTTAAAGAATTTACCTGATAAACCTGGAGTTTATATCCACAAGGATAAAGACGGTAATGTCATATATGTTGGTAAAGCCGTATCTTTAAAAAGACGTGTAAGGCAGTACTTTCAGTCTTCAGCCAATATGGACAGAAAAGTAAGGGCCATGGTTTCCCATATTAAAGAATTTGAGTACATCATTACGGAAACCGAGATGGAAGCCCTCCTGCTTGAAGAAAGACTGATAAAAAAGTATATGCCTAAATACAACGTCTTATTAAGAGACGATAAGACCTTCCCCTATATCAAAGTTACTTTAAATGAGGAGTGGCCAAGGCTAGTAAAGACTAGAAGGTATAAGAATGACGGCTCCATGTATTTTGGCCCCTATACCGATGCTTCAGCTGTCAATGAGATTATTGATCTGCTTTCAAGGATCTATAAACTCAAGCGTTGCAGTGCGCAAAACTTTGCTGAGGATTGGAGGCCCTGCTTGAATTACCATATCAATGAATGCAGGGGTATATGCTCAGGGGAAGTTGATAAAACTAGCTATATGAATGCTATTAACCAAGTGATAGATTTCTTAAATGGAAACACAAAAGAAGTGTTAAAACACTTAGAAGAGCGCATGAAAGAGGAAGCAGACAATATGAATTTTGAGCAGGCTGCTGAATACCGTGACTTGATCGCAGCAGTAAAAGCTATCCCTGACCAGGAGCGCCTAGACACGTTTATATCCAAAGTAAAGAGAAATAAAGTAAGGGTTGTAAGGAGAAGGGCGGAGGAGATTAAGCAAAGGGAGCTTGAAAAGAAGCAAAAATTACAGCAGGCCTGGGAATGGGTAGGGCTTAAGGATGTAAGTAGGATAGAAGCGTATGATGTGTCCCATATAGCGGGCACTGATTCTGTTGGTGCCATGGTTGTCTATGAGAATTATAAGCCGATACGTAAGGATTATAGGAGATTTAGAATCAAAAATACTAAAGGGGACAGCGATATAGACAGCTTGAAAGAGGTGGTGGAACGCAGAATGAAGAGGGCAATCGAAGATAGCCCCGGTTTTAATGTTCTGCCTGATTTATTGCTGATTGACGGAGGAGAAAATCAGGTAAATGCAATAAATCAGGTATTGGCAGAGCTAAAAATTGATATACCAGTTGCGGGCATGGTAAAAGACGATAGACATAGGACGAGGGGGATTATAGTAAGGGGCAGGGAATTCCCGCTGAGTGAAAATAGAACACTGCTACAATACATTGCAAGGGTACAGAATGAAGTTCATCGTTTTGCAATAGATTACCACCGGGGCCTACGTTCAAAGAAGCTAAAGACTTCAGTCTTGGATGAAATTCCCGGCATAGGTGAAAAGCGTAAAATAGCGCTCCTTTCAGTGCTAGGAAGTATAGACGCTATAGCAAATGCTGATGTGGAAGTTCTTCAGAATATACCCGGGATGAACCGTACGATTGCAGAAAGGGTAAAGGAGTATTTGAAAAATAAAAAAAATTAATCCAATAATTGGGAATACTTTTCAACTCTATCTCTGAGGTATTGTACTGCGGGACCTGTAAATAAAGCTGCAAATATAGTGCCCCAACCGAATACTCCTCCAAGGAGTGTGCCTGTGATCACCAAAACAATGTCATATACAACCTTGCACCATCTGTATTGGAATTTTGCTTTTACAGAAACCATAACAGGGGTCATATCGGATGCCGATATACCAGTATTCATGGCTAGATATAAAGCTATTCCAAAGGATAGGGAGAAAAAGGCGATCAAGTAAAAAATTAATCTTATAGCTATAGCGGATTCAGCTGTCACAATTGGAGAAAATATCGTCATGAATAGATCTATTGAAGGTCCTACTATAAATAGGGATGCAAAGGTGGCAATCCCTATAAATTTTCTGTCGATAATAAATGCTAGTAGGATAATTACAAAGTGAAATATTAAGCTTGCAATTCCTACTCTCACTTTTAAAGTAAATGAGAGCCCGGCGGTAAATAAGGTGACGGGATCAGAACCGAAACCGCTTAATAAATATAATGCTATAGCCAAACCGCAAAATAGAAACCCTATTACAGTAAAAACAATTCTAATAATTCTATCCATATTACTACCACTAGTCCTGGCAACATTCTAACACATATTTTATTAAAAGCTATAAACTATTGAATATTTCGATTGTTAAAAACAAAATATAGTGGTATAGTATCTAGAGGATATAAAATCCTTTTTTAACCAAACTTTTTATGATTAATAGGAGGATAACACAATGTCAGAAAAAGAAAGAAAAGTGACTGATGATCACGATGAATCAGTTGAAGATATCGATGTAATAACTCTGGAATTTGATGATGGCGAAGAGATTGAATGCGAAATTATGGGAGTTTTCGATGTAGACGGTAAGGAATATATAGCGCTTATACCTAACGATGATACTGATGATGTGTACATTTACGGTTACAAAGAAGTTGGAGAAGATGAATTCGAACTAATAGATATAGAGGACGACGAAGAGTTCAAGAGAGCTGCAGAAGAGTTCGAAAGAATTACAACCGAAGATTAATTCCAAGCATAAACAGACCCGCTACAAAGCGGGTCTAAACTATGTATATACAATCAAGGACGGATAGCATTTTTTACAAACAATATGCAAATTACAGCAGCAATCAGGGTATATAGGGTTTGACTTTTGGTAAATCCTGTTTTGATCATAGAGAATATAGATATAACAGTGATTATAAAGAAAAATAATGCGATTAGCAGGTATTTATTTTTTGTGGACATAATCGTTATTCCTCCTTGCTTGGCGTCTTATATACAGCCATGATATCACAAAAATTAATTGAAGGAAATGCTTAATTAGTATATAATGTGCCGGGAGGTAAGTTAATGAAACAATATGATATTATAATCGTTGGGGCCGGAGCAAGTGGTGTCTTCATGTCCTACGAGTTGACGAAATTAAAATCAAAAGCAAGAGTTTTAATGATAGATAAGGGTGCGGAATTAAGCCGCCGCGTTTGTCCTATTAAATCTGGCAAGACAAAAAACTGTATAACATGTGAACCCTGCCATATTATGAATGGCTATGGCGGAGCTGGCACTTTATCTGATGGAAAGTACAACATAACAACTCAATTTGGAGGCGAATTACATCAATATGTTGGCGAAGACAAGGCCATGGAGTTGATGTTTTATGTCGACCAAGTGCTCTGTGAAATGGGAGGGGCTGAAGCCAAGCTCTATACAACAGCAAACTCAGACCTAAAGAGGATAGCCCTTCAACACAATCTACATTTGTTAGACGCAAAGGTTAGACATCTTGGAACCGATAGGAATGTAAAAATCCTGCAAAGGATGTACGAGTATACAAAGGATAATATTGATATTATCTTCCATACCAGCGTAACTGATGTAGAAAAAACCGATGACGGCGAATTCATAGTAGCTACTAATAAAGGCGATAAATATAAATGCAAAGATTTGGTTTTAGCTACCGGAAGGTCAGGCTCAAGTTGGATTTCAAATACCTGTGAGAAAATGGGCATCAAGCTGATGAGAAACCGCGTAGACATAGGTGTCAGAGTGGAACTTCCGGCTGTAATATTCAAACATATAACTGATGATGTTTACGAGAGCAAGCTTGTTTACAAGACGGATAAATACAACGATGTAGTGAGAACATTCTGTATGAATCCATATGGGGAAGTTGTAGCAGAGAATACAAATGGTATTGTTACAGTAAACGGACACAGCTATTCGAATCCTGAGCTACAGACAGAAAACACAAACTTTGCCCTTTTGGTTTCGAATAAATTTACAGAGCCCTTTAAAAACAGCAATGAATACGGCGAATCCATAGCAAGATTATCCAACATGCTTGGAGGAGGCGTGTTGCTGCAGAGGTTCGGTGACCTTGTGAAGGGCAGGAGAAGCAGTGAAAGAAGAATGCTGAAATGCTTCACAAGACCTACTTTAAGTGCTACTCCTGGAGACCTTTCATTGGTAATACCAAAGAGACAGTTGGATAATATCATTGAGATGATATATGCCTTGGATAAGATTGCTCCGGGCACAGCCAATGAAGACACCTTGCTGTACGGGGTAGAAGTTAAATTCTATAACTCAAAGGTAGAAGTTGATGAAAACCTTGAGACAAAAGTAAAGGGCCTGTATGCATTGGGCGATGG
>JAAYHT010000304.1 GCA_012735285.1 Clostridiales bacterium
CCCGCAAGATCTAGTACGGAATTGACGTATGACCTGGCAGCCTTGCTATTTGCAGCTTCGGCTATGATGCCTATGGCTAATAAAAATGTTAGAAGAATAATTATAAGAAAGATTGAAGTAGAGCCCTTTTTGCTATGTAAGTATAATTTCATAAGGCCTCCGCCAACTTATCAATATAATAAATAAAGTCCACTTCATTATTGCTAAATTCACCTTCAACAATAGATTCTTCTCTTACTAAATTGTGTTCCTCGGCCTGGTTTGATACCTATTCATAGAATAGAATAGCTAAAGATAATACACCGATAACTGTAATAATTACTATTGGAAATATCAAAGCAGCTTCTACGATTGTCGAACCCTTTTTAGTGCATAGTTTCATGTTTAAATCCCTAAATCTCAAAAACCGCTGGATGAAAGATTATCAAAAGTTGCATTAATAAAATCCATTATCCTTTCTCTGAACAACAAACCTAGTGCTACTGCAATTGCTATTAATATAGCTACCTGCACCATCTCCATCCCTTTTTTATTGTTTCTCATAGTCTTTCCTCCTTTGTACGGTTCAAATTTCTAATAAAACAGGAGCCGTGGTAATCATTATTATCGACAAGAGCAATAACACCAAGGGAAAGGTCATCTTAGTCTCAGCAAGCCTTCCTTTCTCTTCTGCTCTCTTTTTCTTTCCAAGCCATAGTAAAGAACCTTCACCTTGGAGTTTATCTGTCAGCTTACTCCCTTTATTGATATTGTCCTCGACTATGGTTGCAAACCGGATTAATTCCCTTACACCACTTCCTATAGCAAATTCCCTAAGCTCCTTCACCAGCGGAGTATTAGTCTCATCAATTCTTTTATGTATTTCCACCAAACCTTCATATAAGGGCTTTTTTTTATTCTTTGATGCATAACGCTTGTAATATATAGCTATTTTCCTTAATGCAGCATCCGTGACAAGTCCTGCGTTTAGCAATAATATTAACTTGTCTATAAAATCGGGGAAGTCATCAATTATAGCTTCTTTTCTAAGCTTGAATTCTTTTTCAAGGCCATCGTATCTTTTGAAAAATAGAATCAAATAACCAAATCCGAAAATGGCTAACATTACAGGTAAAATACTTCTTTTTTCATTGGTCCACTCTATAGAAATATCATCGTTTAGTTGGGTTGGTAAAACTACTTCATCTTCTGTTTCTAATCTCTGCTCCAGTTCTTCTATGAAATCAGACAATCTTTTTTCCAAGGCCCTTTTATGATCAATTACTTTAACTGGAACAACTGTTAAAGGAATGCTTACATCCTCAACTACATCATCTAAAGTTAATTTGGCAGTTAATAATAGCTCGCCCCCTTTACTTGCATTTAATGAATCGAGATCTCCTTTATTGTTAATTAGCTCTGGTGAGCTTGAGTCCCACTTTATTGAAATATTTGTCTCGGGATCTTTTTCAGGTAAAAACAAATCACTTGTAATGCTGTTCAACCCGTCATTGTCAGCTAGGATAATTGATGGAAGTTTTTTTATATAGTCTGATAGTATCTGCTTTTTCTGATCTTCTGTTAATTGCTTAGGTGGTAGCTTGATCCTTAGGTATTTATCTAAAATTTCCCCTTGATAACTTAACCTAGCTTTGACTTCTTCGTTTCGAACATTTTCGCCGTATTCCGGTCTGTTTAATTTATGTAATGTTGATTGTTCTGAATCAGGTATTAATAATGCCATTATTAAAGAAAAAACAAATATTATCGTAAATATCAACATCATTTTGGCATTTCTTAATCGAATTCTATAACCAACGGATCTCCAGTCTCTTAATCCGTAGTTATTAGTACATTTTTGCTTTATAACAGAACTTTTTCCAAAGAACCAATCCGGAAAAACTTCTAACATCTTTTCAGATATTTTTTTCATTACTTACCCCTAAATTGATATATCAGTGAGCTTCAAATTCCAAAGCAGTGAAGAAACAATTGTAAACAAAGCTAAAGTCATAATTATTCTTCCTTCAATAGTTTCATACATTACTGAAAGATAATTTGGGGAAACAATATGAAGGAATAAAAGCAGTATAAAGGGGATCGCGGTTAATATATAAGATTCCATCCTCTTTTGAGCTGTCAATTTATGAATTTCCCGCTTGATATCTATCTTGTCTAAAAGAACATCGATGGCTTTCATTATCACTTTTTCCATATTACCGCCTGTTCGCTTACAAATTGAGTAGATATCCACAAAATTACGTATGTCTTCTACATTGCTTCTTATTGCAAAGTCCCACAATAATTCCTCTTCTGATTTCCTTGCTCTCTCTCATCCGCTTCACCATATGAGCTAATTCTCTGTTTATAGCTGCATTTTCATCGTATATCAACTTTAAGCCCGATTCGGCCTCAAACAAGGCCTCTTGCATCTGTCTACCCGTAGCAAAGGAGGCAGATAGTGAATAGAGTAGATCACGAAACTGATAAGATAGTTCTCTTCTCATTTTCTGAGCCAGGAGTTTAAGATAATATTTTTCAATAGGATAAGAAAAGGCGATAAATAATATCATAATTAACCTACTTTTGTAGAAGAGGAATCAGATCCCTGCCATTGATAATCCGACGAGAAAATAGAAATAAAATCTCTTTTTTCCAGTCAATTTATATGAATCGTAACTAATCATTTGAGTTCTATTCCCTTCATCTTCAATTTAGCTACATTTTTTAAATTTCTACCTGTTGATTCCAAGCCCTTACCCATCTTATAACTAAATAGCGGATTTATAATGAATTCCCCATCTTTATACCCTTCTATCTCTACGACCTCTAAAACCTTACGGCTTTTATCCGGCATGCGTGCCATATGAACAATAATATCGATTGCCTCTGAGATTTGATTTCTTACAGCTTCTACAGGAAAGTCTGAAGCTGTTAAAAACATAGCCTCGAGCCGTGTCAACATCCCCTCAGGAGAATTCCCATGCCCAGTTGATAGAGAGCCATCATGACCGGTATTCATAGCTTGTACCATATCTAGTACTTCAGCTCCCCTTACTTCTCCCACTATTATCCTGTCGGGTCTCATTCTCAAGCTTGCTTTAATCAATTGTCTAATACTCACTTCACCTTTTCCCTGCATATTTGCTTGCTTACTTTCCATCCTTACAATATTCTCTACACCTGTAATCTGTAGTTCGGCTGAATCCTCAATGACAATAACCCCTTCATCTTTGGGAATATAATTAGATAGAACATTAAGAAATGTTGTCTTTCCTGAGCTTGTACCTCCTGATATAAAAATATTGTAACCTGCCTTTACTAAACATTCTAAAAAAGATGCGCACTCCTTAGTTATTGTTCCCAGATCCAATAATTCTTCCATTGCAATTCTCTTTTCTGGAAATTTCCTAATAGATAAAATTGGACCGTTAAGAGCAACATTTTTATATACTGCATGGATCCTGGAACCATCTTCCATTCTGGCATCTACGATCGGGTTAAGTTCATTTATTTCCTTATGTACTTTGGCTACAAGACGACGAATTATTTCTTCTAGCTCTTCATAATTATCAAATTTTTGATCTATTCTCTCTATTTTCCCTTTGCGTTCGATAAAGATCCCATCAAGCCCATTTACCATTATCTCACTTACATCACCATAATCCGCATACGGCTGTAAAATACCTAATTCTTTTCTAGTCGCATTAAAGGCCCCTTGAATAATATTTCTTTTTTCTTTATAGGGATATATTGCTGTCATGCTATCATGCAGAACAAATTCTTCAATTAGCTCAAGAACCTCAGCATCTGATAGCTTTTCTTCTCTTGCATTTATTACTTCTCTTACAGATTCAGTGATCTGCTTGATAGTGCTAACTGAGTCATGAATTCTTTCGTATCTCTTCTGCAAGTCTCTTAACCCCCATTCCAAAGCCGTAATTAATATTAATTTCTATAAAATCCTCACTATTAGTGAAGCTTTCAGTATCATTTTCTAGTGTAAGGATTTCATCAGAGGGAAGGCTTTCATCCTTTGCAACCCATCTGTTTCTAACACGGATTATCTTGTTATCGAGTTCCTGATTCATAAAGATGTTTAAGTATTTTACAAATTTATTGTTCTTATAAATTGAAAGCGGACTGCTATCGTCGATAAGAATAATTTTTCTACAGATTTTAAACAAATACATTGATTGTTCTGTAGCACTTGCATTGAAATCTATGCAGATAAAATGGTAGTTTCTAAATTTACAAACTGATTCTAGAAAATTTGAAATATCTTCTTTAGATAGCATGATTAGCTCATTAATTCCTCTAGATGGGCGAAAAACCTCTAATCCATACTCGTCTCTATACATAAATGAGTCTATATAGGTTGCCAAGTGAGACTCATTTTGCGAATAAAGATAATAAATATAATCACTGATGGTGTTCTTCCCCTCATCTTTAGTTAAATAGACCGCAGTTGATTCATGTTCCTCCATTGATAGATAGAGAACTTTGAAATTGTGAAAAGATGATAATTCCCTTGCTGTTGCAATAGCAGTAGAGGTTTTACCTACCCCACCTGCTGCGCTGGTAAACCCTATTAAATCAGCCTTTAAACTATTGCAATGTAATTTCTCCAAACCAGAAAACTTGGCATGGATAAGTTGAAGTTGGGAAGCTATTTCATCAACACCCGAATATCTGTACAAAAGGTTTTCATTATCATTTACTTCTAGCTTGTTATCCGATAGCCCAATAATTTTAGTATTTAAATCTTCAAACTGTTTTTTCTTGCACCCAGAATCTATTAGAATTAAATCATAAGAGTTATCATTTAGATGCTGAATAATGCAATCATCATTATCAGCATCTAAAATTTCAATATGAAATATCGGGAACCTATTTGCTAAGGTTTTGCCAAATACTTTTGAATATTCGTAATTGCTGTCAGCCAAAAGCAATTTTATTTGGTTCATATTGCCGCCTCATATTGTAAATTTATGGCAGTTTAATATTAGCTTATTTTCCATATTATTACAATATGAATCACTCGACAATTTTCGACATTAAGACTCTTGCTCTTTTTCCTTTATCATGGATTTGAGTTTGTCAAGCGCGTCTTTGAGACCTCCAACTTCATCAATAAGGCCTATCTCAGTTGCTTCTTTTCCATAAAGTATAGTTCCTACGTCGTTAGCCATATTCCCTGTAGCGTTCATGTATTGAAGAATTGTTTCTTTATCAGCATTTGAAGTTCTAGCAATAAAATCGACTACCCTCTCTTGCATCCTTCTAAAATATTCATAGGTCTGCTGTGCTCCTATAACTAAGCCAGTCAACCTTATAGGATGCATTGTCATGGTTGCGCTTTCGGCTATAAAGGAATAATCGCTTGCCGTAGCTAATGGTATACCGATACTGTGTCCACCACCCAATACTAGTGATACTGTAGGCTTAGATAAGGTAGCTATTAATTCAGCAATAGCTAAGCCTGCTTCAACATCTCCCCCTACTGTATTTAGGATAGTTAATAAACCTTTTATATTCCTGTTTTCTTCTACTGCAACTAACTGCGGAATTATATTTTCATATTTTGTTGTTTTATTCTGCGGGGGAAGGGCTGTATGGCCCTCAATACTGCCAATTATAGTAAGGTATTGTATTTCGCTTATAAAGTCAAAAGCATTATTAATTGTGCCAAAACTATCTATACTTTGCTTCACATCAGATGTATCATCGGGTTTTTTTTCCTCATCATTGTTTTTCTCACGTACTTTTTCACTCATAATAAATTTTCCCTTTCTATATAAGCATTATTATTTAGTTTTAAAATATATATTTATTAATATGATTAGATTTTTGGGAGGTAATTATGCGATTATCAGATTTAGGTGAAAAAGAAATTATAGATATCAGAGATGGTAGCAGATACAGTGATCTATATGATGCTGAGTTAATTTTTGATCAACGAACTGGCAAAATTAAGGTTATTTTAGTTCCTGAAAACAGATCGAGATTAAGTTTTACAGGTGTGGTTGATTATGTCCAGATACCATGGAATTCTATTAAAAAATTCGGGGAAGATATTATTATAGTAGAAACTGAAAATAACAGCTTTTATTAAAATCACCTTTCATAGGTGATTTCAGACTGTCGACAAAGTCCGCTTTTTCAAGCGGATTTTTGTTATGTAGAAGCTTGTAAACCAGATA
>JAAYHT010000305.1 GCA_012735285.1 Clostridiales bacterium
CACAATAACAGACGGTACCATTGATACACCAAGTATAGTTAGAATCATACCTATTATTTTCACGATAGCTTTTATATTAAGTCCCATAGCTTACCTCACAAAAAAATCTTATCATCGGTCAGGGTTCCAGAACTTAGGTGTTAATAGCAATAATAAAGTGAATATTTCCAAACGTCCAGCAATCATTAAAAATGACAAATATAGTTTTATAGGAGTTGAAAAGATACCATAACAAGACTCTGGTCCTACATTTTCAAACCCAGGTCCAATATTGCCTAAACAAGCCGCAGCTGCAGATGCGGCTGTCATTAAGTCTACCTGGTCTAAACATACTATTAATGTACTAATAAGAAATAGTGAAATATATAAAAACAGGAAGCTTGTTATGCTTGAAACACTATCGGATGGAATATTCTTTTTGTTTAATTTAACGGGCACTACTGCAGTTGGATGTAGCCTTTTATATACACCTCTTATTATCAACTTGAGTAAGACTAACACCCGAACAACTTTAACAGATCCGCTTGCAGATGAAGAACAACCACCGATAAACATTAGTATAAAAATAATAGATTTACTTGCAGCAGGCCAAATATTAAAGTCTTTTGTTATGAAGCCTGTAGTAGTTAGAATTGATACCGTCTGGAAAAATGAATGTCTCAAGCTTTCTACAAAAGAATTTTCTGATTCAAAATAGAGTAGCTGTATTGTAAATATTATTGTAACGACCAAAATCAATGTCAAATAGGCACGATATTCTCCATCGCGGAATATATTTTTTAGTTTTGAACCTAAAGCGATAAAGTATAAATTAAAGTTAGTACCAGCCATTATCATAAAAAAGCATATTACCAATTCTACGTAAGTGCTATTAAAGTGGGCAATACTATTGTTATAGTTCGAGAAACCTCCTGTTGAAACAGTTCCGAATGTATGGATGATAGAGTCGAAGAAACTCAAACCACCCATCATAAGAAGAACTGTTTCCGCTATTGTCATACCAATATACATAAAATATAGAAGCTTTGCCGAATCGGACATTTTAGAGGTGAATTTATCTATATATGGGCCAGAAGCTTCTGCATCGACAAGTCTTTGACCACTAATTCCCAAAGAAGGCAGTAAAGCGATAGCCAATAATAGTATTCCCATACCGCCTAGCCAATGGGTAAAAGATCTCCAAAAAAGAATTCCTTTAGGTAGGCTCTCTACATCAGACAATATCGTAGCACCTGTTGTGGTAAAGCCAGAGCTGCTTTCAAAAAAAGCATCGATAAAATTTGGGATTACCCCGGAAATCATAAAAGGTAAAGAACCGAATATAGAGGCAGTTATCCAGCAGAGGGCAACTATCAAGAAGCCATCACGTATTTTCAAATCAAAGGATCTAGGTTTATTTGTATATAAAATTAACGATCCTGAACCTATTAAAACAATACTAGGTATCAGGAAGGCTATGGTCGATTCCTCGTAATAAATGCATATTATTATTGGTACAATCATAGACAGACCGAATATAACTAGCACAACAGCTATGATTTTTAATATTAACCTATAGTTAAGCAACATTTAATATTCCCTCGTATTTTTATATAGACAAACCCCATTTCTTAGTCTGGAATAATTTCTCTAGTTTCGGGATTTGTGAGAGGAGACACAATATTATTACTTTATCTCCTTTTTTAATTTTTGTACTACCTCTAGGAATAATTGCTTCATCCCCACGATGAATTGCGGCAATAATAGCACCATCAGGTATATTAAGTTCTGCAAGCGGGATATTTAGAATTCTCATATTTTTATTTGCCACAATTTCGATGAATTCGGCTTGCCCTTGTATCATCTTAGAGAATATTATACGCTCAGAACCTTGGATGAATCTCAATATATTAGTAGCAGTAATTTCAAGGGGGTTCAGCGCCATATTTACGCCAAGTTTTTCAATAAGGTCGGCGTAGCTTTTTCTACTTACCTTTGCGACAACATCTTCAACATTCTTTTGACTTGCAATAAGTGCTAAAAGAAGGTTCTCTTCGTCGAAACCTGTAACAGTTACAAAAGCATCCATATCATCTATATTCTCATCTTCCAAAAGCATAGGATCAGTAGCGTCACCGTGAAGCACGAGCACCTTGTCTAGGTGTTCAGATAGATATTGGCAACGCTCTTTATCAATTTCAATAATCTTTACGCTGACATTGAAATCGGCTAGTTTCTTAGCTAGGTAGAACCCGATTTTACCGCCTCCTGCTATCATAACCTTTTCCAAATCTTTATAAATTTTTTCTTCATGTACTTTTTCATTTAATTTCTTAATAGGTTCATCATTACCTATCACGTACAACATATCTTCACTGTGAACAACAGTATCCCCTTTTGGAATAATGATTTTTCCATTTCTAGATATAGCAACAACAAGCATGTTATCAAGCATTTTCCCAATGCTGGAAATTTTTTTATCGATGATGCCTGGTAGTTTATCAGCAGTAAACTCTATTATAGATATCTTTCCTGTAGTAAAATATCCGTCTGTCAGGGTATACTTTTCTACAAGATATTTGTATATTTCATTAGCGATAGAAAGATCTGGATTTACGATATAATCAATATTCATAGCCTCTTTTATGAAATCAAGCTGATTCACATATTCGGGGCTGCGTATACGTGCGATAACATTAGCACATCCCAATTTTTTAGCTATTGAGCTTATGACTATATTTTTTTCATCATTATCGGTGACAGCTACTAGGTAATCATAGCTATTTATTTTGATTTCCTTTAATAGATTAATATTTTTAGCATTGCCCGTTACAGTTAATAAATCAAACTGATTGCTAACTATTTGCATAAGACTTTGATTTTTATCAATTAATGTCACTTCATAACCACTACCTAGCAATGCTTCGGTAATAGTTAGACCTAGTTTACCGGCACCTACAATTGCGACTTTCATAATATTGCTCCTATATTTATAAAAGGATTTATAATTTCTAATATTATAACTCTTACATCAGTTAAATCAATACTTTTTATGATTATAAATAATTAATATCGAATAGACAGTAAAGTGGAATTCTGTTAGAGTATGATAAATAAGGGTTGGGGGAATTTTTATGGATACAATCGAAACCAAAAGACTTTTACTAAGATCCTGGTATATTTCCGATGCAAAGGATTTATATGAATATGCGAAAAATCCAAACGTTGGTTTAAGTGGAGGATGGAAACCCCATGAGAGTATAGAGGAATCAGCTAAAATAATTGAAACTCTATTCTTAGGTACTTACAAGTGCTGGGCTATAGTTGATAAGGACAGTGGCAGGGTAATTGGATCTATAGCTTTTGAACGGGACTCTAAGAGAGATAAAACAAATTGTATGGAGTTAGGATATGCGCTGTCAGAAGATTATTGGGGCAGAGGTCTAATGACAGAGGCGGCCAGGTCAGTCATATGCTACGGTTTTGATAAAATGGGGTTAGACATGATTACAATATATCGAAATCCTTCAAATATCAGATCCGGAAGAGTTATTACAAAATGCGGATTTGTATATGAAGGAACATTAAGAAGAGCCTATAAAGCATATAATGGTGAAATACGCGATGTTGCTTGCTATTCAATGACAAGGGATGAATTCAATGACATAAGAAAAAACTGGGAATTATGATGTAAAGCAAAACACTTGACAGCTTTATATGCGACGTGTTATATTATGTAGGCCAAGTATAAAAAGGAGCTAAATATCAATGCTTGAAAAATTAAAGGAAAATAGTTTGTTATATGATTTCTACGGTGCCTTGTTACCGCAAAAACAGCGGGAAATTTTTAGCCTTTATTATGAAGATAATTACAGCTTGGCAGAAATAGCTGAACATTATGGGATTACCCGTCAAGGTGTGCATGAAGCTGTTAAGAGATCGGAGAAAAAACTTAGAGCATACGAAGATAAACTGGGTCTGAAAGATAAATCCAAAAAAACTGAACATGTATTGGCCCATTTGAGCGAGGAAATAGATAAGTTAAAAAATAAATTTGATAATAACAAAGAGCTTGTAACTCAACTTAATAAAATGAAAGATGAGATAAAAAAACTTAGTCAGTAATTATAATAGTAAAGGAAAATAATATGGCGTTTGAAGGAC
>JAAYHT010000306.1 GCA_012735285.1 Clostridiales bacterium
CTATTTAGATCCTCCTGCTACTTTAATGTCGTATGAAGCACCTTTGGCTATAGCTTTTCCTATTTCTATAATGTCTCCCATGACCGCACTTCCCGTGGGCAGTGGGCCTGCGCCTTTTCCATAGAACATAAGCTCACCCACTGCGTTTCCTTTGACAAATACCGCATTGAACTCATTGCTTACACCAGCAAGGGGGTGTGTCAGAGGAAGTAATGTAGGTTTGACGCTGTAGTTCAATTTACCGTTCTCAAGTTTGGCGGAAGCTATAAGCTTTACTTTATGGCCAGTTTGTGTTGCCCTTTCGATATCTTCTTTAGTTATTTTTGTGATACCCTCTGTTGGTATTTCATCAGGTTTAACCCTTTTACCAAATACGAGAGAAATTAGGATTGATAGTTTGTTTGCAGCATCGAAGCCTTCAACATCATCAGTAGGATCTGCTTCTGCAAAGCCCTTTTCCTGAGCAATCCTTAGCACATCGGCATAATTAAGCCCGAAGTCTGTCATTTGTGTTAGAATATAGTTGGTTGTCCCATTTAGGATTCCAAGTACCTCTTCAAATTGATTGGCTTGAAGGGCTGTAGTAAGGGCATTTAATATTGGAATTCCTCCAGCTACGCTGGCTTCGTATCTAAACATAACCTTGTTTTGTTCAGCTGCGTTTCTAAGAACTTCAAAATTAGCTGCAACGGCTGCTTTATTTGCCGTTACTACATGTTTGCCATTTTGCATTGCTTTGAGCATATAATCAGTGGCGGGCTCAATTCCACCCAGTAACTCAGCAATAATATCTATATTAGGATCTGAAACTAGATCGTCAGGATTCTGGGTTAATAGATCCTTTGGAACATTTATATCTCTTTGTTTTTCTAAATCTTTTACTAGAATTTTTGTTATTTTAAAATCGATACCGGTATTCGCTAAAATTGAATCGAAATTCATTTCCAGAGTTTTGTAAGTACCGGCACCGACATTCCCAAGACCCATGAGGCCGATATTAATTGTTTTCTTATCCATTGCTTACCTCCGTGATTATTATTACCTAGACTACCATTATATTAACGTATTATAATATAAGTATCAAAATATGTCTCATTAAAATAGGGAAAATATTGTATATGAGGTTAATATGGACAAACAGGAATTAAACTTAAGCATTGTATTAGTAGAACCTGAGATTCCTCCTAATACAGGTAATATCGCCAGAACGTGTGCTGCTACGGGAACAAAACTTCATCTTGTAAAACCTTTAGGTTTTTCTATAGATGATAGCCACTTAAAACGAGCAGGGTTAGATTACTGGAAATATGTTGATCTGGAAGTTCATGAAAACTTACAAGAGTTTTTAGAAAAGTATAAAGATCGTCCCATGTACTTAATTACAACTAAAGGGATTAAAAAATATACAGATGTCAACTACGAAAGAAACGCAATGTTTCTGTTCGGAAAAGAGACTGCAGGACTACCCAAAGATTTTATAAATGAGAATATAGATAGAACTGTAAGAATCCCGATGGGGAAGAATGCAGAGCTAAGATCGCTCAATCTTTCAAATAGTGTAGCAATAATTTTATATGAGTCCTTAAGGCAGTTTAATTTTCCTCAGATGTTTTGATACAATTATTTTATATTAGCGAAATTGAGGTATTAGTGATATAATTAACTATTGCAGACAGTTTATTAATTATTATTAGAATGATGGTGTTGCTATGAAACTGGGTTATGAACTTACAATTGAACAAACTCAGAAGCTGGTGATGACTCCTGAATTAATACAAGCTATTCAAATCTTGCAGTTTAATACGCAAGAGCTAGATAGCTTTGTTCCGGAACAGTTACTAACTAATCCTATATTGGAAAAGGAAGAAAAGATAGATACAGACGATAGGGAAGAAGATATACTTAAGGAATCATCAGCAAAGATTGAAGAACTTGAACGTGATTGGGCTGAGTATTTTAAAGACACTGACTTAGATGATATAAGCTATAAACAACACTATCAATCATCATTTGATCCAGATAAAGAAGAATTTACCTATGAGCAATTTGTTTCCTCAGAGATAACTTTAACTGATCATCTTTTTAATCAGCTTCAATATGTGGAGTTAAAACCAGCTTGTAAAGAGGTAGTAAAATATTTGATTGAAGCATTAGATGAAAACGGCTACCTTACTTCTTCTGTTGAAGAAGTAGCTGAGGTATTTGGCATAGGAACAGATAAAGTGTTAGAGGCTTTAGAAATTCTCCAGGGTTTTGAGCCAGTTGGAGTAGGGGCTCGAAACCTCAAGGAATGTTTATTGATACAAATGGTCAATAATGGTGATGACAGACCAGAAGTAAGACAAATTATTGAAAATCATCTTGAAGATATTGCTCAAAATAGACTTTCGAATATTGCGAAAGCGGTCGGCATAACGATTAAAGAAGTACAGGAAATTAGTGATATTATTAAAAAATATGAACCTAAGCCTGGAAGGCAGTTTGGTTCATCTATTGATAACCGATACATTATTCCTGATGTTACAGTCGAAAAGATTGATGGTGAATACATTATTATAGTTAATGACAGCTCGGCACCTCGCCTTAACATAAATCGATATTACAGAAAGATGCTGAAGGAAGCAGATAAAGAATCATCAACTTCTAAATTTTTAACCAGCAAACTTAATTCAGCTCTTTGGCTGATAAAGAGTATAGAGCAGAGGCGACAGACTATATACAATGTAGTAGATGCGGTAGTTCGCTATCAGTTGGACTTTTTTGAAAAAGGTCCTAAGCATCTTAAAACACTCACGTTAAAGCAGATAGCTGACGAAGTAGGTATTCATGAATCTACGGTGAGCAGATCAATCAACGGTAAGTATATGCAGACGCCTAGGGGATTGTTTGAAATTAAATACTTCTTTACAAGCGGAGTAACTGCTAGCTGTGGCTCGGGGATTGCTTCAGAAAGTATAAAAACTCATATATGGGAAATGGTGCAAAAAGAAGATCCGAAAGCCCCATTATCTGATCAGGCAATTGCAAAAAAGTTGGCAGAAATGGGAATAGATATATCAAGACGTACAGTTGCAAAATATAGAGATGAAATGAACCTTCCCTCATCATCAAAGAGAAAGAGATATTAGTTTACATATATATAACCAAGGAGGAAAGCTGTATGAAAACGAAGGTAGGAATTAACGGTTTCGGGAGAATAGGGAGGAATGCATTTAAAGTAGCAATGTCCCAAGAGAATGAATTTGAGATAGTAGCTATAAATGATATCACCAGTCCTGAAACCCTTGCGCACTTATTAAAATATGATAGTTGCTTTGGTAAGTTTGACGGAACTGTAGAAGCAAGAGATGATTCAATAATAGTAAATGGAAAAGAAATTAAAGTATTGGCAGTTAGAAATCCTGAGGACCTTCCTTGGAGCGACATGGGAGTAGATCTGGTATTGGAATCTACAGGATTATTTACAAAAAAAGCTGACGCTGAGAAACATATAAAAGCAGGTGCTAAGAAAGTAGTTATATCTGCGCCAGCTACTGATGAAGATATAACCATAGTAATGGGGGTTAATAATGACAAATATGACCCGGATAACCACCATATAATTTCAAATGCTTCATGTACCACAAACTGCTTAGCACCCTTTACAAAAGTAATAGATGAAGAATTCGGAATTAGAAGAGGACTGATGACAACTGTACATTCTTATACAAATGACCAAAAAATTTTAGATCTACCTCACAGAGATTTAAGAAGAGCGCGGGCTGCAGCAGTCTCTATGATTCCTACGACTACAGGAGCTGCTAAGGCAGTATCGTTAGTATTGCCGCAGTTAAAAGGTAAACTCAACGGGATGGCAATAAGAGTACCCACTCCGGCTGTATCCGTTGTTGATATAGTTTTCGAACTTGAAAATGAAGTCACAAAGGAAGTTGTTAATCAGGCATTAAAAGAGGCAGCTGAAGGAGAACTAAAGGGTATATTAGGGTATTGTGAAAAGCCGCTTGTTTCCGTAGATTTCAAAGGTGATCCAAGATCTTCTATTATAGATGCTCAATCTACTATGGTAATCGAAGGCAATATGGTTAAACTCTTGTCATGGTATGATAACGAATGGGGTTACTCAAATAGAGTTATAGATCTTATGAACTTTGTTATATCAAAAGGAATATAAAGGAAGGCTAGTCATGATGAAAAAGTCTATAAAGGATATTAGTGTTTCTGGAAAGCGTGTAATAGTCAGATGCGACTTTAATGTTCCTTTAAATGAAGAGGGAGAGATTACTGACGATATCAGAATTACAAGCGCTTTACCAACTATTAAATATTTAATTGAACAAAACGCTGCTGTTATTCTTATGTCTCATCTTGGAAGGCCGAAAGGTAAGGCTGATCCTAAATTCAGCCTTAGGCCTGTCGCAGATAGACTGTCCAGTCTTTTAGATCAGGAGATCATTTTCAAAAGTGCAGATCAAGTGGTCAATGATGAGATCAAGGAGATTTCCGCTAACCTTCAACCTAAACAAATTATGCTATTAGAAAATGTAAGGTTTAGAAAAGAAGAAACTGAAAATGATCCAAAATTCTCAAAAGAGTTGGCCGATCTTGCAGATATTTTTGTTAATGATGCATTTGGAACCGCTCACAGATCCCATTCTTCAACAACCGGAATAGCAGAATTTATTCCGGCTGTTTCAGGCTTTCTTATTGAAAAAGAAATAGAGTTTTTAGGAAATGCAATTGAAAATCCCGAAAGACCACTCCTTGCTATTATGGGAGGGGCAAAGGTAGGGGATAAAATACCTGTTATTGAAAATCTTCTCGATAAAGTCGACAGCCTTATTATCGGCGGAGGTATGAGTTATACTTTTTTGAAAGCACAAGGTTATGAAGTTGGGCTTTCAATTGTAGACGAAGAAAAGATTGAAATGGCAAAGTCTTTAATGGACAAAGCAATCAAAAAAGGTGTGACCCTACTTCTTCCAGTTGATATTTTGGCTGCTAAGGAATTCAGCAATGATGCGGAAGCCTCGGTATTTGATATCAAGGATTTTCCTAAGGACTGGATGGGTTTAGATATTGGAGATAAGACAGTAGAGTTATTTAAAAATGAGATAATGAAAGCCAGGACAATAATATGGAATGGCCCCGTTGGCGTATTTGAGATGCCTAAATTTTCAAAGGGAACCAGATCCATAGCAAATGCATTAGCAGAAAGTGATGCCGTGACCATTATTGGTGGAGGAGATTCGGCTGCTGCTGTACGCCAATTTGGTCTTTCAGAAAAGATGACACACATTTCTACCGGAGGGGGAGCATCGTTAGAGTACTTAGAAGGCAAAACACTTCCGGGAGTTGCAGTTTTACAGGATAGGTAATAGGAGGCAAATATATGAGAAAACCTTTCATAGCCGGTAATTGGAAAATGTTTAAAAATATTAAAGAAGCAAAGGAGTTTTCAGAAAAGTTTTTAAAACTATACGTTCCATCAGATGTTCAAGTAGCAATTTGTGCTCCCTATACCCAGCTTTCTACACTTGTAGAATCTTTCAAAGGTACAGCTATTAAGGTTGGTGCTCAAAACATGCACTATGAAGAGAGCGGAGCATTTACCGGTGAGATCTCCGCCAATATGTTAAAGGAAATTGGTGTAGACTACTGTATAATAGGGCATTCAGAGAGAAGACAATATTTCGCTGAAACAGATGAAACGGTTAATAAAAAGCTAAAAAAAGCTTTTGAGTATAACATACTTCCTATATTATGTGTAGGCGAAAAATTAGAAGAAAGAGACGCTGGGAAAGAATTTGATGTAGTTAAAGCGCAGGTGATTAAAGCTTTGGATAGAATCCCCGAAGCTTCAATAGAGAAGTTAACGATAGCCTATGAACCTGTTTGGGCTATAGGAACAGGGAGAAATGCTACTCCTGAACAGGCAAATGAAATGTGCGGATTTATAAGAAGTGTTATAGCTGAGCTTTATAGCCAAGAAACAGCGGACAAGGTTATTATCCAATACGGCGGAAGCGTAAAACCTTCCAATATTACAGAATTGATGAATATGTATGAGATAGATGGTGCTTTAGTAGGTGGGGCCAGCTTAAATCCTACAGATTTTATTGAAATAGTAAATTTTTAGGAGGGAATATTCATGAGTCATATAGAAGACGTAATAGCTAGAGAGGTTCTTGATTCTAGAGGAAACCCAACAATAGAGGTGGAAATTTATTTAGATGACGGTATAATGGGAAGGGCTTTAGTTCCTTCAGGGGCGTCAACAGGTGCCTATGAAGCTGTTGAACTCCGAGATGGGGACAAAACTAGATATTTAGGAAAAGGTGTACTAAAGGCTGTAAATAACGTGAATGAGATTATTGGACCTGAGATCATCGGTTGGAATATCTTTGACCAAGTTGGCTTAGACAAATTTTTAATTTCATTAGATGGAACAAAGAATAAAGAAAATCTTGGAGCAAATGCTATTTTGGCTGTATCATTAGCAGCAGCTCATGCAGCCGCTAATACATTAGGAATACCTCTATTCCAATATATCGGTGGTGTAAACGGGAAATTACTACCTGTCCCTATGATGAACATATTAAATGGAGGCAAGCATGCTGACAACAATGTTGATATTCAGGAATTTATGATAATGCCTGTTGGGGCAGATAGCTTTAAAGAAGCTTTGAGAATGGGAACAGAAGTTTTCCATAGTTTAAAATCTGTACTCAAGCAAAAAGGATTAAATACAGCTGTAGGTGATGAAGGCGGTTTTGCACCTAATCTTGATTCAAACGAAGAAGCAATTAAAGCTATAGTGGAAGCAATCGAAAAAGCAGGTTACAAAGCAGGCGAGGATATAAAGATTGCTTTAGATGTGGCAGCAACTGAGATGTATGATGAAAAAACCAAACTCTATGACATGTCAGGAGAAGGAGTTAAAAAATCAGCTGAGGAAATGGTTGAATACTATGATATGCTGATATCAAAATATCCTATTATTTCAATAGAAGATGGATTAGCTGAAGACGATTGGGATGGCTGGAAGCTCATGACTGATCGTTTAGGAAAAAAAGTACAGCTTGTTGGAGACGATTTATTTGTAACCAATACTGAAAGATTAGAAAAAGGAATTTCTATGGGAGTTTCTAATTCTATTCTTATAAAAGTTAACCAGATAGGAACACTGACAGAGACTTTGGATGCAATTGAGATGGCTAAAAAGGCAGGATATACAGCAGTTGTATCCCATCGCTCTGGAGAAACCGAGGATGTTACTATTGCAGACATAGTTGTAGGTGTAAATGCTGGACAAATAAAAACAGGAGCGCCCTCAAGAACCGATAGGGTGGCGAAGTATAACCAGTTACTACGAATAGAGGATTCACTTGATACAGGTGCACAATATGCAGGGCATAGTGCATTCTATAATATCAAGTCAGATTAATAATTCTTGATTTATATATTTTGATGTGATAAACTGGTTCATGTAAATTTGAAATAGGAGGTGCCAAGGTGAAAACAGTCTTGATGATTGTACTTGCACTAGCCAGCATCGTTTTGATAGCAAGTATATTGCTTCAATCCGGAAAAAGCGCAGGTTTAGCAGGATCAATCGGCGGTGGAGCAGAACAGCTTTTTGGAAAAAAGAAAGGCAGAGGTTATGAAGCCATATTAAGCAAAATACCTGAAATATCCCTAAATAGTGATCAAATAAATAGTGTATATAACATTATTAACTTTAGTGTTA
>JAAYHT010000307.1 GCA_012735285.1 Clostridiales bacterium
CCAGCACCTTTTTTGTCTACAGTCTGACCGGGGATAACTTCCCCGGCTTCTTATTCTATATACTCTTTTAAAAGAATATTGTTCTCTAGATGTATATGATGATGGAGATCATTTTCTAATTCCAGTAGCATTTCATAAGCCTTTATATAGCTAGCACATGCATCTTTAGGAGGAGTGTAATCACTTGTAATATTTCTTAATTTACTTAATATTTCACCTGCATGTTCATGCTCAGCAATAATTTCTTTCGTTAGTCTTTTTATCTCATCTACTTTGTTTTTATCTTCTATAATAGGAAATAGATTTAGTTCTTCTTTTAATAAATGCATCTCAAGCTCTGTCTTAAGTGTTCCAAATAGACTATAGACCTCAAACAGCTCTTTATGGTTGTTTCCATGCGCCCTTAGAACGTTACCAAGCAAGGTACTGATTTCAGGAAGCGCCAGGCGAAGGTATCCATGGTGCTTATCCTCAATATGTTCTGCAAGCCCTGAAGGTTTCATCTCGATATAGTTCACAGGCTGATGGTATGAATTAAGCTGATCCTCCTCTACCTTTTTAAGCTTTGCGAACAGCTCTTCTTTGTCTATGTCCTGTTCATTTATAACGTCATGGAGCAGTCTTCTGCCTCCGCAGCAGTAGTCAATTCCGAAATCACTGAAAACCTTCATCGCATTTGGCATACGGGCCACTATATCTCCTATTGTTGCTTCTTTATTTGTATACCACATAATATTTACCTCCTTATATAAGTTACATGACTTATACCCAAATAATAAAAGAAGCAACAATTGAAAAAGGCAGATTGCTCTGCCTTTTACTAAACCAGTTCGTTATATAAGCCGCGCTTAGTATACTCAGTATGTAGAAGATGATGTGATATTTCTCCACCTATTTCTCCTAGATACTCTTCATACAGCTTAATTAGGTCTGGATTCTCATGGCTCTTTCTCAGAACTTTGCGTTCATCTTCTGAGTAAAGTGCATTTGTTCTTTTCACACGGAAGTCTTCACAATCCGTACGCGGCTGCCCTCCTCCTGAGATACATCCTCCCGGACATCCCATTACTTCAATGAAGTGGTAAGGGGATTTACCTGCCTTAACTTCGTCCATCAGCTTATTTGCACCCTGAAGTCCGGAGGTTACGGCCACATTTACAGTTACACCCTCAAGATGCTTGTATTCAGGAAGTGTATCTTCTATAAGGATTGAAGCAGTTTTTATCTGATCCAAGCCCTTTATAGGAGTTACGTGCAGGTTTTCAAAGGGTAGCTCCCGACCTGTTACAAGTTCATATACAGTACGAAGAGCCGCCTCCATAACACCCCCTGTAACACCGAATATGTCTGCTGCCCCTGTTGATAAACCTAGGGGTGAGTCAAAATCGCTGTCAGGCAAGTTCACAAAATCTACACCATAACTCTTGATCATCTTACCAAGCTCGCGAGTGGTAAGAACAGCATCTACGTCAGGATAACCATTAGCATTCATTTCTGGACGCTGGATCTCATATTTCTTCGCGGTGCACGGCATTATAGATACTGTAAATATATCCTTCGGATCTTTATTTATCTTCTTAGCATAGAAACTCTTAGTCAATGCGCCGAGCATCATATGAGGAGACTTACAGGTTGATAGATGATCCAACTCAGTATGGTAGGTGTGTTCTATATGTTTTATCCACCCAGGCGAGCAGGAAGTGATCATCGGCAGCACTGCCTTACCTCCATTAAGTGCATCGGTAACCCTATGTAAAAACTCGGTACCTTCTTCTAGGATTGTAAGGTCTGCTGCAAAGTTAGTATCAAATACATCGTCAAATCCAAGCATTCTAAGTGCTGTTACCATTTTGCCTGTTACCGGAGTACCTACCGGTAAGTCAAAGCACTCACCAAGTGCTGCTCTAACAGCAGGTGCTGTCTGAACTATAACATACTTACTTGGATCAGCAAGAGCCCTTTGGACTTTGGCTATGCCATCAGTTTCTGTAAGAGCACCGGTTGGGCAGACTACAGTACACTGGCCGCACATGGCGCAGGCCGTACTGTTTAAAGGTAACTGCATAGCCGGGCTCACTATCGTATCAAAGCCTCTGTTTTGTACATTAATAGCACCCACATCCTGAATCTGATTGCATACTGTAACACATCTTCTGCAAAGTATGCACTTGCTTGGATCCCTTGTAATGGATGGTGAAATATCAGGTTCTACCTCTGTACGCTTTCCATAAAGACGCCTATCAGTTACCCCTAATGTTTCGCCCAATTCTTGCAGTTCACAGCTCTGATTGCGCGAACACTGCAAACAATCATCAGGATGGTTCGATACAAGAAGCTCATAGAGCATCTTGCGAACCTTCTGAACCCTAGCACTATTAGTCTTTATATTCATCCCCTCACGCACTTTAGTAATGCATGAGGCCTGTAAATTTTTATATCCATCAATTTCAACTACGCATATTCTGCATACGCCTTGTTCATGTATTCCCTTCATATAGCAGAGATTAGGTATATGTATATTATTCGCCCTGGCGGCCTCGAGTATAGTCATCCCTTCCTCTGCCTGAACTGGAATTCCATTAATAGTCAAGTTGATCATCATATCCTACCTCCTGTCACAGTGCAGACATCTTAGTGATTCAGCCATAGCATCCAGCGCATGGTAGCCAAGTGCAACTTCATCGAAGTTTTCTATGCGCTGATCAACTGGTAAAAATCTTTCCGGGAATCTATCGTGTTCGGTGACTTCTCCCACAGGGATAATAGGGATATCGATTTCATCACCGTTGTTAAGTTCACCTTTTCCACCCAAGTATTTATCTATATTGATTGCGGCAAGTTTACCTGCAGCTATAGCGTTAATAACGTCCCTTGCTCCCCAAGGAGCTGCGTCTCCTCCTGCAAATATACCGTCATGGGATGTTTGAGCAGTGAATCTGTCAGCATCCAATGTCTTGTAGCCACCGTTAGCATCCTCTTTTACAGGGAGGAATTGTGAATCAAGCTCCTGGTTGATAGCAGTTACTACTCCGTCACACTCTAAAACAAAGTCTGAGTTCGGAATAGCTGTGGTTTGACGTCTTCCATCCCTACCAAACTCGCCCTGCTGCATTTTCTGAAGACGGATTCCAGATACCTTGCCGTCCTTTTCTAATATCTCAACAGGCCCAACCAGGGTTGTAATCTTTATACCTTCTTCAATAGCTTCTTGTACCTCTTCGATATCAGCAGGCATCTCGTTTAGAGTACGTCTGTATAAAACATTTATCTCTTCACAGCCTAGACGTAAAGCAGTACGTGCAACGTCTAGAGCTGTTGAACCTCCGCCAACTACTGCCAGACGACGAGGTACACTTCTATCGCGATTTAGGCCTACACGACGTAAGAAGGCTAGACCGCTTTCTACCTGAGGCAGTTCTTCGCCTGGGATTTCAAGTAGTCTGGATTTCTGAGTACCTATTGCTATGTAGACAGCATCATTCTGCTCCCTAAGTTCATCAAGGCTTATATCTCGGCCTATCATGGTATTTGTATGTATTTTAACCCCTGCATTTACAATAGCTTTGATTTCCTTAGCCAGTACATCCTTAGGTAGTCTGTATTCAGGAATACCCCAGTACAATACTCCTCCAGCAACTTCTTCAGCTTCATATACATCTACCTCATGACCAAGTTGAGCTAGATAGTATGCACAGGTTAAACCCGACGGACCAGACCCTATTACCGCAACTTTCTTTCCTGTCGGTTTCTTAGGCTCTATAGTCGGTATTTCATACTCATTTTGAAGGGCATAGTCACCTATATAACGCTTAATTGAACGAATAGCGAGAGATTCGTCTACCTGAGCACGGCGGCAATGTCTTTCACATGGATGGGTACATATACGACCACATACTGCAGGGAAAGGATTATCCCTTCTTATAAGCTGGTATGCATCAATCAAACGACCTGCAGCAACAAGGGACATGTAACCTGGTACATTAACCCCTGCAGGACAAGCATTTCTACATGGTGATGTATATAGATTCGAGCATACGCCAGCATCGCAGTGCTTAGCCTTAATATGGGTTTCGTATTCATCTCTGAAATAGCGTATTGTTGAAAGAACTGGATTTGATGAGGTCTGACCAAGTCCGCAGATTGCAGATTCCCTGATACTTTCTGCCAACTCTTCAAGCATCTCAATATCGCCTTCCTGACCTTCACCTTCAGTAATCCGTTCTAATATTTCTAACATCCGCATTGTACCAACCCTACAGGGTGTACATTTTCCACAGGACTCATCGCGAATGAAGTCCATGAAGTAGCGTGCCGTATCAACCATACAGGTATCCTCATCCATGACTATAAGGCCGCCCGAGCCCATGATAGCCCCTAATTGGGATAAGGATTCATAGTCTACCCTAGTATTCAGGTGTTCCTTTGTCAGGCATCCTCCCGAAGGACCTCCAGACTGTATAGCCTTAAAATTCTTCCCTCCAACGATGCCTCCACCGATCTTGTAGATAATATCTCCTAAAATAGTTCCCATCGGAACTTCAATGATACCTGTATTAACGATATCACCGGCTAATGCAAATACCTTTGTACCCTTGGACTTTTCAGTACCAATAGTCTGATACCACTCAGCCCCTTTGTTAATAATGCAGGGTACGTTAGCCAATGTTTCTATGTTGTTAATAATAGTTGGCTTTTCAAAAAGACCTGATTCAAATGGGAAGGGTGGTTTTTGCCTAGGTTCGCCACGCTTTCCTTCGATTGATGCCAATAAAGCGGTTTCTTCTCCGCATACAAAGGCACCTGCACCTATACGTATACTCAGATCAAACGAAAAATCAGAACCAAGGATCTTCTCTCCTAAGAGTCCCCTTTCCCTTGCCTGTTCAATGGCATTACTCAATCTTTCGATTGCCAGAGGATACTCGGCGCGAACATATATGTATCCTTGCTTAGCACCTATAGCGTATGCACCAATCATCAATCCCTCAATTACGGAATGGGGATCCCCTTCTAATATGGATCTGTCCATGAAAGCTCCGGGGTCACCTTCATCGGCGTTGCAAACCATATACTTTTCATCACCAGCTGCATTCAAACCTGCTTCCCACTTAAGCCCTACTGGGAAACCTGCTCCTCCTCGTCCACGCAGCCCTGATTTTTTCATCTCCTCAACTACATCTTTAGGTGACATTCCATTTAAGATTTTTCCTAAAGCCGCATATCCATCACGAGCTATATATGCATCCAAAGATGCATAATCCATCCTTCCACAGTTTCTTAATGCTATGCGAACCTGTTCTTTGAAAAAGCTTATGTCATCTATCTTAGGTATGTATTTCTTCTGGTAATTATCATAAAAGGTATACTCTTCAACCACTTCATCATTTAGAAGGTGACGAGCTACCAAATCATTTACTTTTTCTGAATCCATCTTCGTATAGAAAACATCGTCAGGCTCTACTAATACTACAGGTCCTACTGCACAAGTTCCCATACATCCAGTAACCAGAACCTGTACGGATTCACTTAAGCCATTCTTTTCTAATGCCTCAACTAAAGCGTCCTTAACATCCTTGCAGTTAGATGAGACGCAACCTGCACCGCCGCAGACTAGTACTCGACGTTTATATGAGGCTTGTTTTGCCAAATATTCTTCCTTTATGTTATTCAAATCGGCGACTGATCTGATTACGCTCATACTGCTTCCTCTCCTTCCTGATAATACCTAGCTAAAATATTTTCTAGCTTATCCGGATCTACCTGTTTATAAACCACATCATCTATAGACATGGCAGGTGCTAATCCGCATGCACCTATACAGCGTGCAACCTCGAAAGTAAACTTACGATCCTTAGTTGTATCGCCTATATCTATATCTAATAACTCTTTTAACCTTTCGACAATCTTCTTGCCTCCCCGCACATAGCAGGCAGTTCCCATACAAACCCTTATTGTATGTTCCCCTCTGGGTTGAGTAGAGAAGAAAGAATAGAATGATACTACTCCTGAGACCTGAGATACTGGAATATCGAGAGTATCAGCAATAACTCTCTGAACTTCTATAGGTAGATAACCGTAGATTCCTTGTGCCATATGTAGCACCTGAATAAGAGCCCCCTCTTTCCCACGGTACTCCTTCGCCAATTCAGCAATACGTTCTAGCAATTCAGCTTCATCGGAGCACCCGTTACAGCAGTTAGTCTTTACCATTTTTTCGCCCAAGGATTTTTACCTCCAATCTTGATTCAAAATTTACGACTCAATTTAATAAGTAATATTAATCACATCTTTCAAAAATGTAAAGGGTTTTTTGTATAATTAATCATTTAACAAGGGGGAAATATGAGAAAATCAAGACTTTTGAAGGTTTTTGTCAATCGTTGTGAATGAATTATCAAGCTGGTTTGGCACAGTTTTGACATGAATATTTTAGTGTATAAGACAGAATAATTATGCATATTTATGACATGCATCGCATAAATATGCATAATCGCAGTGGGAAAAAAGGGAGAAAATAAAGATTGTTAAAAATGTCCACAAGTTAATTAAAATTTTATCAGATAAAAAAGGCCCCTAAGGGGCCAAGCACAATCATTATACATTACTCCACTCCATATTTCAAGCCAAATTTACAAAACCCTATCTAGCCAATTTAATGCCAAATCAAACCACTTGTCATCATAGAAAGGATTGCCATGAACTCCTTCTTCAAACAGATGGAATTCACAGTTAACATTATTACTTCTTAGCTTTTCTACAAATTCTACCGTACTTTCATAGGGTACAATCCTATCCTGCTTTGCATGCCAAATAAATGTTGGGGGCATATCTGGATGCACATGGGTTTTAACATCGAAGGCCATAAGCTGCTCTTGGCTAGGTTCACTGCTACCAAAGAGCAGCTCTGTTTTTAGCTTAAACATATCAATAATTTCTCCACGCTTTTCTACCTTCCAATCCTTATTCGAATACCTGTAATCGGTCAAAGGATATGTTATAACCAACGCATCCGGTTTATTAAGATCATAATCCTTAAGGGAAGATAGAGTTAATGCAAGATGTCCACCTGCTGAAAAACCTGCAACGACAATCTTGTCCGTATCAATCCCCCACTTATCAGCATTGCTTCTAAGAATTCTTATAGATTCTGAAAGCTCCTTTACCGGATTAGGTATAACCCCCTTATCTAATTCAAAGCGAGCATCTTCTTTAATAGAATACTTTAATACAAAGGCATGATATCCCTTTTCATTAAATCTCTTAGCTACCGGCTTTGATTCATTGATTGAAATAAGTAAATAGCCTCCTCCGGGACATATAATAACTGCTGGTCTTTTAGTGTCTGTATCGATTAAATAAGCTTCTAAATACGCCTTATTTAACACATGTATTTTCTCGGTTTTCATCTAACCCCTCCGAAAACAGTTTTAAATAAAGCATATCTTTAAAACTGTTTTTAGTCAAATAAAAAAGGGCAGTTAGACTGCCCCGTAAGCGTGTAGTATCGTCCTATAAGGATTCTCCATCTTATCTAAGCCTATCAGCTTGCCA
>JAAYHT010000308.1 GCA_012735285.1 Clostridiales bacterium
AAAATAAAATGTTGGAGCTTCCGATTACTCGGTTACCCCAACATTTATTATAGATCCATAATTAGAAGGATGTTTTATTTTACATCATGCCGCCCATTCCGCCTCCGGGCATACCTCCGCCCATGTTCGGCATACTTGTATTTTCTTCAGGAACGTCAACCACTCCTGCTTCAGTTGTTAATAACATTGATGAAACGGATGCAGCGTTCTGTAAAGCTGATCTTGTTACCTTTGCAGGGTCTACGATACCAGCTTCAATCATGTTTACGTATTCTTCTGTAGCAGCGTTTAGTCCAACTCCAGCTTTTTCACTCTTAACCTTGGCTGCTACAACTGAACCTTCAAGTCCAGCATTAATAGCAATCTGTCTTACAGGTTCTTCTAAAGCCCTCATAATGATTGAAGCTCCGGTCTTAACGTCACCATTGAGAGTCTCAACATATTTAGCTACTTCTGGAATTACATTCACAAAAGCTACTCCACCACCAGATACGATTCCTTCTTCTACAGCAGCTCTTGTAGCATTGAGAGCGTCTTCAATTCTTAATTTCTTTTCCTTTAGTTCTGTTTCTGTTGCAGCTCCTACCTGGATTACTGCTACACCGCCTGATAGCTTAGCAAGTCTTTCTTCGAGTTTCTCACGGTCGAAGTCAGAAGTGGAGTCTTCGATCTGAGCCTTGATTTGCTTGATTCTAGCTTCGATCTCTTTTTGATCTCCTGCACCATCAACGATTACTGTGTACTCTTTGTTAACTTTAACTGTACCGGCTTTTCCTAGCATATCTATTGTAGCCTCTTTAAGATCATATCCTAGTTCTTCTGAAATTAACTTACCTCCGGTCAGTATAGCTATATCTTGTAGCATTGCCTTTCTTCTATCTCCGAATCCAGGAGCTTTTACTGCTACGCAATCAAAGGTTCCTCTCAGCTTATTAACTACTAAAGTAGCTAGCGCTTCGCCTTCTACGTCTTCAGCAATGATTAGTAGTTTCCTACCCTGCTGTACAATCTGCTCTAGGATTGGTAATATTTCTTGGATATTGCTGATCTTCTTGTCAGTTATTAGGATATATGGTTCTTCAATTACAGCTTCCATCTTTTCAGTGTCTGTAACCATGTATGGGGATAGGTATCCTCTGTCAAATTGCATACCTTCTACAACCTCTAGAGTTGTTCCCATTGATTTGGATTCCTCAACAGTTATAACTCCATCGGTTCCTACCTTTTCCATTGCTTCAGCAATAAGATCGCCGATCTCTTCATCTCCTGCTGAAATTGAAGCAACCTGAGCTATTTCTTCTCTACCTTTAACAGGGATTGCGATTTTTTCGATTCCTTTAACTGCAACTTCTACAGCTCCTTGGATACCTTTTTTCAGTAGCATTGGATTTGCACCAGCAGCTACATTCTTGAATCCTTCTCTGATAATTGACTGAGCGAGAAGGGTAGCTGTTGTGGTTCCGTCACCGGCTACATCATTGGTTTTGGTTGCAACTTCTTTAACTAATTGAGCGCCCATATTTTCATATGGATCCTTAAGTTCGATTTCTTTTGCAATTGTAACACCGTCATTAGTGATCAATGGGCTTCCAAATTTCTTATCTAAAAGAACGTTTCTGCCTTTTGGACCTAAAGTAATTTTAACAGTATCTGCTAACTGATCCACACCTGAAAGCAGTTTACTCCTGGCTTCTTCGCTGAATTTAATTTCCTTTGCCATAATCATACATCCTTTCTATCGTTATTTTATGATACTATCGCTAAGATATCTTTCTGAGAAATGATGGTGTATTCTTCACCTTCATATTTGATTTCTGTACCTGCGTATTTAGAGAAGATTACAGTTTGACCAACTTCTACTTCCATTTTTACTTCTTTTCCATCTACAAAACCCCCTGGACCTACTGCAACTACTTCGGCAATCTGGGGTTGTTCCTTTGCCTGACCAGGCAATACGATCCCGCTTTTAGTCTTTTCTTCAGCTTCTATACGCTTGATCACAACTCTGTCGCCTAGTGGTTTGATATTCATTCCTAAAACTCCCTTCTTTATGATATTTAATATATTTGTTCTCATATTTGTTAGCACTCATTGCTAGTGAGTGCCAATAATAATTATATATGTAGCCCAACAAATGTCAATAGGTTTTTTCCATAATTTTTTAAAATAACTAAGCAACAGTGTTATTGTTTGCACTGTTGCTTTATTAATTCATATATCTTATATATTCTTTACATTTACTGATTCTCACGGTCGAAATATGGGCTTTTAGCAGAAACGGATAGGGCAACCCCATAGGCCACTTTGACATCAGAAGGGAAGTATTTCAAATTCAATGATGCTTTACCTGCTGAAAACAGAATCCTGTTATCAATTCTGTGATCCGCCGCTATAGAAACCGCTGAACCTAAAGCAATTCCCAAGTCAGTTATGTTAAATGAACAGATTCCATCATTCTCTATGTTTTCTTCGCAATCTTCGTAGCCGCAGTATCCACAGTTGGGGCAGTGGATAGGACTAATTCTTGCGCCGAAAAGAACAACAACTACTGAATCATCAACGTTGTTTCCATCTCTAACAAAGAAAGCAACATCTGTCTCTTCTCCTATTTTCCTCATCTCTTCGGCCAATGCGTCCTTTTCTTCACCATCTACTATCCTAACTTCGATGTTGTCAATACCGCAACCTTTAGGAGCGGTTCTTGCTACTGCTGCCATTAATTCAGCAACACGCATTACTGTCTTTTTTTCTACATCCAATCCGTTTTTCAGCATTTAAAAATCCTCCTTTTAAAAACCTAGAGCTGTTTCTATCGCTATAAATAGCCAGGGCATAAAGATAGCAGGAATCATATTAGCCACTATAATCTGCCTGACTATTAAAAAGTTTAGCCCAATAGCAGCAATTAACAGACTTCCGACTGCGGACATCTCAGTTATTATCTCCGCTGTCATCCAGTCCTTCACAAAACTGGCACCTAAAGCAATAGCCCCTTCATATAGCAGGACGGGTATGGCGGAAAAAGCAACTCCAAGGCCCATGGAAGATGCAAATACAATAGATATAACTCCATCTAATATTGACTTTGCAAAGAGCATTTCGTGGTTACCCATCAGGCCACTATTCATCGCACCTACAATTGCCATGGATCCGGTGCAATAGAGTATACTGGCACTGACAAATCCCTTGGAAAAATTACTGTTTCCAAGCCCCAGCTTTCTTTCTGCCCAATTCCCTATGAAGTTCATTCCTTTGTCGATATTAATTAATTCCCCGATTGCGCTTCCTATAACAAGGCTTAATATTAGTATCATAACACGCTGGTTTTCTAAAGCCCCGGATATTCCTATATACATTACAGAAAGGCCTATAGCCTTTTTAATAATTTCATCAAATCTGTCGGGTATTCCCTTTAAAAGAAAACGTCCTAATAAAGAGCAAATTACTATCGCTAAAGCATTAACTATCGGTCCTAGCATTTACTTTATCCCTCTTATATCTATATCAACTGCCATTATATTAAAAGCAGTCATATATTCAACCTGTTTTGCAACTTTTTGTTGAAGTTCCTTTGCCACATCAAACAAGACTTTACCGTAAGCAATCAAAATCATTATGGTAATATGGACACCGTCCGGACTGTTATCTGTATAAACCCTCAATACTTTTTCAACCCCATCAACTTCCCTTGCAATGTATCCCACAATGTCGGCGATTACTTTATCAGATAGATCGTAATCACCTAGGTAGCTATAGGTAGGCCTCACAACAGTTTTTTCAGAATATGAGGTTTTTCCTCCTATCCTACGAAATATCTTTAAGGGGTCGAGAATATAGCCTGAAAATTGCCTCTTGATCTGAAATGTTGGGGCAGGTATTACATGCTTACCCATTTCATTTCTATACTTTCTAGCTATTTCTCTCTCACTTGGGGTTGTGATTTCATCTATCGATATGAATTTCTCGATTTCAGGTAGCTCAAGCCTGCTGGCAATCTTCTTTACCATATCACTGGATGTCCCAATAATCAATATTTTAGCAGGATTTATTTCCTTAATTTTTTCCTTAACCTCATTACAGTGTTCACCGTCTACAAACAGGGCTGTTTTTATGGCTCTGATTTTTGTCTTCTGCCTCTTTGCAGATATACCTGCCTCAACCCTATTTCCATAGATAAATAAGCCATCATCAATGATAGCTTCTATGTCCAACTCTTTACATAAGTTCATCGCCTGATAGCTCTTGCCAGTACCACTCTTACCATATAGTGCAAATACTTTCATTTTAAACTCCGAAAAATATATTGTTATATTAAAATTATCCTGCTATAATAAGAATGTTGGGTAAAAGTAATTAATGATAAGTTAAATAAAAATACTTAAGGAGGTCTATAATAATGGCTTTTGTAATCAACGATACATGCATCGCTTGTGGCGCTTGCCAACCCGAATGCCCTACAGAAGCAATTTCAGAGGGAGATATATACGAAATCGATCCTGATAAATGTATTGACTGTGGTGCTTGTGCAGATGTATGCCCAGTAGATGCAATAG
>JAAYHT010000309.1 GCA_012735285.1 Clostridiales bacterium
AGCCTGAGTATGGGGCCTACGTCATGGCCCTGCGCCGCCTGTGGCGGAGGCAGCTCCAAGCAGCCCGTGACCGCCGCCTCAAGGAGTTCCAGTTGTTCCTCTATATCCAGCCCCTCAAACATTTCTGTAGCCCCCTGAACATTAGATTTACCATTAAAATATCCTTTTTCATCACCCTTCATTATTCCTAATCCATAACACAAGGCGGCATAACCTTTATACTCATCTGCGATTCGATCCTTATATTTATTAACAAATATTTCAGGATTCCTAGCCGCTAGATCTAGCCCTAGATATCTTATTGCAAACTTAGCAGCATCTTCTCTCTTCAAAGCTCTCTCAGGAGCTTTTTCACCTTCTTTTACAATTCCCATATTTTCTAGCATGCGGTATAATCCTTCGTCATCATAGTATTTCGACTCTGGAGTGTATAGGTAACGGAAGAATTTTATCTGAGTAATATTTTGATCTGGATTGAATCTATCCCCTTCAAGGAAATATCCATTATCTACCAGCTGTAATACAATGTCTTTACACCAGTGATCTTCGATGTCTGTGTAAGTCGGCCTCGTAATGCTCCTATAAGGTTTACCATCATGATTTATTCTTTCGCCATTAAATGGATTATATAGAGCACCCTTGAATCCTGCTTCAAAATCATATACCAGTCCAATTTCTCCGCTCTCAACTTTCGCATATTTGAGACCGTATTCTCCGTCGCTTGTCATAATATCCATGATCTCTTTTTGTGACATGGCTCTATCTATGCTTGGAAATTCAGCATTACTATACCAGCTGTTATTATAATAGCTAATATTACCTGTTTTTCTGTTTACCGTTACATATAGTCCGTTACTTACAAATTCAATCCCGTTTACCATCCTGTTATACCTAAAAGTATATCTTGTTATATCTTTATCTTCCTGATAAATAATATATTCGGGTTCCTCTTCTACGTACTTTGTTTCAGCAAATTTCTCCGGTGCAACTCTACGTAAAAAGGACTCTGCTATTTCTTTTGCTCTTTCTTTAGAAAGGTTACGATTACCTTTATCTAAATCTTCATAGTAACTGAAATTCAATAATTCACCAGTTTTTGCATTTACAGACCCATAGGCATTATCATCAAAGTTAATGCTCCAAATATATAGATTTTTATCTATCATATCTTGATATAATGAGGCGCCTTTAATCTGCATCGAACTGTTAATAACAGGTACTTGAGATATTATCTTATCAGCCGCTTCTCTTTGAGTTAGCAAACCTTCTAATTTTTCAATCGCTTCAAGTTCTTCTTTAGAAAGTTCTGGGCTTCCCATTTCGCCAGCAGCAGCATCTTGTGCAGCACGTATATAGTCATAATCTTTATACAGGTTTATAGCTTTTCCTGTTTTGGCATCGATCACTTTATTGCTGTAATCTACTCTATATGCAGGAAAGATATTTAAAATCCTATCCTGATAATCATAATTTGAGTAATATTTTAAAGAAACACCTATTTCATCTAAGTATGCTTGTTTAGCAGCATCCAAATCTATTAGATTATCATCTATTAATGGAATCTCTGGTTTTTCAAAACCCATTGGAACACCACTAAAAGATATGACTTTTCCTGTGTATTTGTCTACATTAACTGATATATTTACAAAAGATACGGGGATGTCATTGTAAAAGAGTCTGAATAGGAAATTGTGAGTATTACTACTAGTATAATAGGTGTTATTACTTATCTCTTTCATATCTTTAGCTATTGAAGGTATTGCTTTATTTAAAAACTCTTCTGCACTTTTTTTAGCCTGAGCTCTAGATACATTAGCTAGTCCTGTTTCACCTTTATATTCATATTTAAAATAGCTTATTAGATTTCCGAGCCAATCTACAGTGGCAGTTATTGTTCTTTCGTTTTTTGTATCATTCCATGTCAGGCTCCAAATATTACCCTTATCTTGGTCTTCCCGATAAGTATAGTAGGAAAACTCAGAATAAGTGTCTGGTATATCAATTATTCGTTTGACTGCTAAAATCGCTTTTTCTAAATCTTTACTTTCGTCCACTCCTGCAAAGGATATTGCTGACATAGACATTAAAAGACAAAGTATAATTATTAAACTTATTACCCTTTTCATTTCCCGAAACCTCCTTTGGTTTTACAGGTAAGACGTAAACAATAGGTAAAATGTTCCTCAATAGCTATTATTGCCGCTACATATATTTTTATCCTTACATACCAGCATGCCAGATTATCATCTTATTTATAGTATAGCTCATATTTTAATAATAAAAAAGTCAGGCTTTAAGAAAAACATAGCCTGACTATAACTCAAACTAGTATGAGCAAGCCATAAGCCGGGTTCTGTATTAGGCAGTCATCTATCTAGGCTCGCTGTCACCAACGAGCTCAAGCGACCTACCAACCGGGAAGCGACGGGCCATCGCCTTTCAGGCACTGCCCTTTGGCAGTAACCTCCCTAACTTGGTCTTGCTCCGGGTGGGGTTTGCACGGCCAGCATGTTACCATACTGCCGGTGAGCTCTTACCTCACCATTTCACCCTTACCGCGGCCTTTATGGCCGGTAGGCGGTGTGTTTCTGTTGCACTTTCCCTAGAGTCACCTCCGCCAGACGTTATCTGGCACCCTGCCCTATGGAGCCCGGACTTTCCTCATGCATCTTAAAAATATGATGCACGCGACTGCCTGGCTTACTCACACGTTGATTATAACACATATTCAAACGGATTTACAATTACATTTGATTCCAGTATTTCCACTTGTTCTTCAGTCTGTTTTCTTAATTTATCAGCAAAATTTTTTATAAAAATATATTCCGAAGCATAATGTCCCACAACTATAATTGACAAGCCTATTTCTTTAGCCATTTGAGCTTCGTGGTGGCTTATTTCGCCCGTAATGTATAAATCACATTTACTTTTGATTACGGCTTCCAGAGAATCTCCACCTGCGCCGGTGCATACTGCAACGGTCTTGATGTTGTCGTTGGGGTGGCCAACTATTCTAAAGGTTTCATTGAGGTTTAATTTCTCCTTAACTAAATCTGTCACTTTACTTAAGGTTAAAGGTTTTTTTAGTATTCCCATTCGACCTATTTGTTCTCTACTTCCGTGAGGAGTCCATAACTTAAGTCTCATAACTTTTTGTAACCCTAAAAGCTCTGCTAGGTAGTCGTTATTGCCTCCAAATACTGAATCAAAAGAAGTATGAGCAGAATATACCGTAATCCCCTTATTTATTAACTGGATTATGTAGTTTCCTGTAATAGTTGTCGCATCTATAACATCAAGTTTCTTAAATATTAAAGGGTGATGAGTAACGATAAAATCTACACCTAGTTCTGATGCTTCTTCAATGACATCCTTGGTGATTTCAAGAGAAACAAGTATTTTGTTAATCTCTTTTTTTCCCATATTAATCTGAAATCCGCCATTATCCCATTCTTCATCCAACTCCCTAGGTGCTATAGTACGTAAATCAGATATTAGTTCATCTAAGTTTATTGCCATCATTAACCTCCTAAAATATACTACTCACAAATCTCTATTAAATATTGTAACCTA
>JAAYHT010000310.1 GCA_012735285.1 Clostridiales bacterium
GCTATATTATAGACTGAAGACTTTAAGAGGAGAGTGAAAATGGATATTGAAGCTAGGATCAAAGAACTTAAGAAAGAAAAAGACGCAGTAATATTAGCCCATTACTATGTAGACGGAAGGGTACAGGAAGTAGCCGATTATGTTGGGGATTCCTACTATTTAAGCAAGATGGCATCTGAGGCGGCTAATAAGGTGATTGTTTTTTGCGGAGTATTATTCATGGCAGAAAGTGCAAAGATATTAAGCCCTGAAAAAACAGTTTTAATGCCTGATATAGATGCTGACTGTCCTATGGCACATATGGCCAGGCTGGAAGAGATAGTTAAGATAAGGGAAGAATGTGATGATCTTGCGGTGGTATGCTATATTAATTCAACGGCAGAGATAAAAGCTAATTCGGATGTATGTGTTACTTCATCCAATGCAGAGAAGGTGATTAGAAAGCTGCCGCAGAAGAATATATATTTCATCCCTGATTCCAACTTAGGAGCATATTTATCATCTCTCCTACCCGAAAAAAACTTTATCTTAAACCATGGCTATTGCTATGTACATAATAATATTGTTGCAAAAGAAGTTGAGGATAAAAAACATATGTACCCCTATTCAAAGTTACTTGCCCATCCAGAATGTACAAAGCGGGTTCTCGATATGGCTGATTATGTAGGAAGCACAAGCGGTATTATCGAATATGTTGCAAATAGTAAAGATAAATCCTTTATAATCTGTACTGAAGAGGGAATTTTATATAAACTAAAAAAAGATAATCCTGATAAGGAGTTTATTCTTGTTAATAATAATCAGGTTTGTTCTGATATGAAGAAGGTTACAATTGAAAAAGTAGCTAAATGCCTGGAGACTATGGAAAATCAAATAACTGTGGATGAAGAGGTAAGGCAAAAGGCATTTGTGGCACTTGAAAAGATGTTAGAGTTAGCTAAGTAAAAGAGGGTAAATATTATGAAACAAAATGAAGATAAATTAATATTACAAGCTTTAAGGGAAGATATAAGCAATGAAGATATAACAACCAATGCTATAGTTGATGGGAACTGCATTGGTAAAGTCGACTTAATATGCAAGCAGGACGGCATATTAGCAGGACTAGAAGTATTTAAGCGTGTATTTGAATTGCTGGATGAAAATGCCGAATTAGAATCCAAGTTTAAAGACGGCGATTCTGTAAAAGAAGGGGATTTAGTTGCCGTTGTACATGCTAAAGTGAGGGCTCTTTTATCAGGGGAGAGAACAGCGTTAAACTTCTTACAGCGTATGAGCGGTATAGCCACTCATACTAGAGATCTTGTTAAGGAGCTGGAAGGTACAAATACCAAACTTTTAGATACCCGCAAAACAACCCCTAACATGAGAATATTTGAAAAATATGCTATTAGGGTAGGTGGGGGACATAACCATCGGTTCAATCTATCAGACGGGATACTGATAAAAGACAATCATATTAATGCTGCAGGGAGTATTAAAAAAGCTGTAGAACTTGCTAGAAATTACGCCCCCTTTGGTATGAAGATAGAAGTTGAAGTCGAAAATTTGGATATGGTTAAAGAAGCTTTAGAAGCAAAAGCAGATATAATTATGCTAGATAATATGGATTATGAGACTATGAAGAAGGCGGTTGAGATTATAGGGGGCAGAGCGGTGACAGAATGCTCAGGTAATGTAACAAAGGATAAATTAAGCAAGATTGCTAAAATAGGAGTAGATTTTGTATCGAGCGGTGCACTGACGCATTCTTCACTAACACTAGATTTTTCGATGAAAAATTTAGAGATAATTGGGGAAAAATAAGATGAACGCAGATGAGAGAAGAAAACTGATAATTGATATTTTAAGTAAAAGCGAAGAAGCTGTTTCCGGAAGTGAATTAGCAAAGCAATTGAATGTTAGCCGCCAGGTTATTGTACAGGATATTGCTATATTGCGTGCATCAGATTACAAGATTTTTTCAACCCATAAGGGCTATATTCTGAATAAGGCTAATGAAGTAAAAAGAATTTTTAAAGTAAGACACAGTGATGAACAGATTGCAGATGAGCTTTATACCATAGTTGATGCCGGAGGCAGGATTTTAGATGTTTTTGTAAATCACAATATGTATGGAGAGATAAGGGCAAACCTATATATCGCAACTCGCAAGGATGTGGATGATTTTGTCAATCAACTGACCAGCGGAAAAATCAGCCCCTTAAAGATTTTGACTGATGATTACCATTACCATACTGTGGCAGCCGACAGTGAAGATGTATTAAACATAATTGCAGAGGAGCTAAAAAAGAAAAAATACTTAAATGTATAATATTAATATTAAAGGCCCGGGATTTGATCCGGGCCTCAGAC
>JAAYHT010000311.1 GCA_012735285.1 Clostridiales bacterium
GGAGTTTGGTGTAATAATTGAAGATGTAAAGGAAGTAGAAGAGGAGGAAATTGTTGCACCTTTAAAAAAGATAATCAGGGTTGCAGATGAAGAGGATGTAAAACATCATTTGGAAAACCTGGCGAAGAAAGAAACATCCTTAGCTCTATGTCAAGAGAAAATAGATAAACATGGCCTTGAAATGAAATTAATTGACGTTGAACATACATTTGACAATAGCAAGGTTATCTTCTACTTTACTGCTGATGGCAGAGTAGATTTCAGGGAACTGGTTAAAGACCTGGCTAGTGTTTTTAAGAAGCGGATAGAACTAAGGCAGATAGGAGTTAGAGATGAGGCAAAGATGATAGGAGGTATTGGAACCTGCGGCAAACCTCTATGCTGTCATTCCTGGATGCAGGAATTCGAGCCAGTTTCTATTAAAATGGCTAAAATACAGAATCTTTCGCTTAATCCCAGCAAGATATCAGGTATCTGTGGCAGATTAATGTGTTGTTTGAAGTTTGAAAACGATGTTTATTGTGAGCTTAAAGAAGGGATGCCTGATGTAGGTGAAAAAGTTCTAACTCCGGACGGCTTAGGAGTAGTGACTGAGTCTAATATTTTAGAAAGCAAAGTGAAGGTTCATTTGGTAATAGAGGAAAAAGACGAGGAAAATGAAGAAAAACTGGCACCTGATTGCTGTGTTTATACAAAGGATCAGATCAAGCGCCTGTGCGAGAAGGTAGAAGAGGACGAAGTAGTATTAGACGATTTAGATCCAGATTTGCTTGAAGAGATAAAAGACATATTGGAGGACTAATTATCGTTGGATAGCTATTTAAAAGATGGTGAACGCCTAGATGAAATAGGGTTTGGCGGGCTTTCAATAATTCAGAAGCCTGAGGAGTTTTGCTATGGCGTTGACGCTGTATTGCTTGCCGATTTTGCAAAACTGAAAGCCGGATCAAAGGCTATTGATTTGGGAACGGGAACGGGCATAATACCCCTTATCCTTAGTTACAAGACAGTAGATACAGAGCTTTGGGGTGTTGAGATACAACATTCATCCTGGGAGCGGTCGGTTCGGACAGCTAAATTAAACGGCCTAACCGACAGGCTTCATTTTATTTGTAATGATATTAAAAATGCACCCGATATTTTTGGCCTGCATACCTTTGATGCAGTGACTACCAATCCACCCTATAACGGCTTTGAAAGCGGCCTTAAAAACGCTAACATGGCCAAATATATCTCTAGGCATGTAACCACTGCTACAATCGAAGATTTTATTGCTGTAGCAAGCAAATTATTGCGCAACCAAGGGGATTTCTATATGATACATAGACCTTCTCGTCTGGTCGATAGTTTCTTTTATGCTAGAGCCTATAGCTTGGAACCAAAGGAAATAAGGTTTGTTGCTCCAAAAAGAAACAAAACACCAAATTTAGTTTTAATACACTGTGTTAAGAATGGTGGAAGTGAACTTAAGATCTTAGATACTCTTTATGTCTATAAAGAAAAGGGGGGTTATACACCTGAGTTAGAAAAGATATACGAGTAAAAAAATCTGTCCATAAAGAACAGATTTTCGCTAGAAGAACTATAAATTTTGTAATTCTTTAATGCAGTCTTCACAGACATTTTTATCGTGAATGCGCTTTACGCTCTTGGCATTTCCACAGAATATGCATGCCGGTTCATATTTTCTCAATAAAATATAGTCGCCATCTACATATATCTCGATGGGGTCTTTGATTTCAATATTGAGAGTCCTCCTAAGCTCAATGGGAAGTACAATCCTACCCAATTCGTCTACTTTTCTTACAATGCCTGTTGCTTTCATTTTTAGTCTACCCCCTATTTAGTTATTTTAGCTACATACAATATGTTACCATTATGGAATAAAATAGTCAATATATTACTTTGAAAAAAGTTTTTTCAAAGTCTAGAGTAGTCAATCATTTGTGACAAAGACCTCTGA
>JAAYHT010000312.1 GCA_012735285.1 Clostridiales bacterium
GACCTATAACGCTTTTATAGAACATTCCCCATTCACAAGGTCTTTCATCTTCCTTATTTATTTTAGGATTCACTATATCTACCTGAAAGCATACCTTGTTATTCTTTTTAATTAGGTCTAATTTGTAGCCTTCCCGGGCACAGTGAAGATAAAGGCAACCGTTGGTATAGGCATAGTTCATAGGAACCACATAGGGTTGGTCCTCATCCACTAAGCCTAGATGCAAATATCTTGCTTCGTTTAATATGGCTTCAATTTCCTTAATGTCTTTAATTTCCCTATCTGTTCTTCTCATGGTAATATCCTCCTAAGAGATTATATTTTAATTATATAGAAAGAATTATACCTATTCAATCGAAATAGTTTGACAGAATATTATATTTAAATTATAATATATTTACAATAATTTACAATTAAGGAGGAAATTATCATGGCTAATGAAGACAGGGAAATCACATTTGAACTCAAGGAGCATATCGGAATATTTGGAAAGGATTCAAGGGGCTGGACCAGGGAGCTGAATAGGGTTTCCTGGAACGGAGGACCTGTAAAGTATGATATCCGCAACTGGGATGAGGAGCATAAAAAGATGAGCAAGGGCATAACTCTTACAGAAGATGAGCTGATAGCTTTGCGCGATCTGATACAGGAAATTGAAATCGAATAAAAAGGCGGGCTAATGAACCCGCCTCAATTATTATTATTCAGTATCTCAGCAGCCCTTTCCGGATCACTTGCTTTTATAATCAACCGAGCCTTACCTTCGCTTGAATAGCCGTACATGTAGGATACATTGATATTTTCAGCCGCCAGCAATTCCAGCTTTTCATTAAGAGCACCTGGTATATCGGGAGTTATCAGGCATATAACATCCGATACCTTTACCTTGTAATCATTTTCTCTAAGTACCTTTTCAGCCTTATCTATATCGCTAACTATCATCCTTATGATACCGTACTCTTCAGTTTCTGCTATAGAAAGAGCTGAGATATTTATGTTCTCCTTTTTAAGGATGTCTGTAATCTTAAGTAGTCTGCCAGTTTCATTCTGCAGAAAGACAGAGAGCTGTTTTATTACCATACCTTCAACCTCCATTACAGTTTACGGTTGTCTATAACACGCTTGGCTTTACCTTCACTTCTCTTTAAAGTTTTTGGTTCTACTAGCTTAAGTATAACACTAATACCCAGGTTATTCTCGATTTTTTGTTTAATTTTTCTATTAATTTTCGATAGCTGTGCTATTTCATCTGTGAAGTATTTGTCATCGATCTCAACCTGTACTTCTAAGGTATCAAGAGAGCCTTCCCTATCAACTATAAGTTGATAGTGTGGTTTTGCTTCAGGGATCTCGAGAAGTACGCTTTCTACCTGTGACGGATAGACGTTAACTCCTCTGATAATCAACATGTCATCTGTTCTTCCGTAGATCTTTGACATTCTGACATTGGTTCTGCCGCATATGCATTTTTCATAGTTAAGGCTTGAAATATCCCTTGTACGGTACCTAAGCAGGGGCATTGCTTCTTTGGTGATTGTGGTAAAGACAAGCTCTCCTGTCTCTCCCTCAGGAAGTCTTTCGAGAGTATCAGGGTTGATTATTTCGGGGTAGAAATGGTCTTCAGCTATATGAAGTCCTATTTGATGCTCGCAGCTTATAGATACCCCAGGACCAATAATTTCGCTCAGTCCATAGATATCATACGCTGTTATTCCCAAACCCTCTTCTATCTTTTTCTTCATTTCAGGAGTCCAGGGCTCGGCTCCAAAGATACCTACTCTAAGAGGCAGTTCCTTTGCATCCACACCTGCCTCTTCCAGGGATTCTGCAAGGTGGGCAGCATAGGAAGGGGTGCAAGCCAAGACAGTGCTGCCAAAGTCTTGGAGTAGTTGAATCTGCTTAACGGTATTGCCGCCTGATATGGGTACTACAGCTGCTCCCAGTTTTTCAGCACCGTAATGGAGGCCAAGGCCGCCTGTAAAGAGGCCGTAACCAAAAGCTACTTGAACCACATCATTTTTGGTTATTCCTGCACAGGCCAGGGCCCTAGTAACTACTTCTGAGAAAATATCGATATCTTTTCTTGAATATGCTACCACCGTGGGTTTTCCTGTTGTACCGGAAGAGGCATGAACCCGCACCACTTCACTTTTGGGTACAGCAAAAAGCCCGAAGGGATAATTATCTCTTAAATCATCCTTTGTAGTAAATGGCAGTTTAGTAATATCATCAATTGTCTTTATGTCGCCAGGTTCCAAGTCTAATTCCTGCATCTTTTTACGGTAAAAAGGCACGTTATGATAAACTCTATCTACAATTTTTCTTAACCTGGCGCTTTGTAATTCGTACATCTGATCCCGTGACATAGTTTCTTTTGGCTCGTTCCAAATCATCTTAGTCTCCTCACTTATATTTATTTGAATTTTATTTAACCTATACTGTCTAGTAACCATCTTTATGGAAACGTCATAATATAAAACAAAAAACCTAAAGGAGGTATTTCCATATGGACGGTTATCGTAGACTAGGAGGTATTGACGACAGCCTTCTTTTCTTTTTCCTACTACTAGTTATAATCTTCTGCGGCGGATTCTTCGGATGTGAAAGAGAACGCTGCTAATTGTCGTAATCAAAAAAGGTCTTTCCGTCTCGCAAGAGACGGGAAGACCCGTGGTACCACTCTTATTGCCGCCAACTAAGCGACCACTCAGGACAATCTATCCGTATCCCAATAACGGGGGAATCCGTGCAAGCCTACTTAACATCAGTTGTTCAGCCGGCAAGCTCGAGGGTGAACTTCGGAGAATGCACTGTTATCGGTTCGCAGCTGTCCCGACTCTCTGCAAACAGCAACAGACTCTTACTTTTCCCTGTCACAGCTTTTAAGGATGTATTAAAATATATATAAAAGTATTCTATATCTAACTAATGCTGTTTGTCAATATCAATATACATAAAAAACAGAGCAGGTCTAGAGTAGTCAATCATTTGTGACAAAGACCTCTGA
>JAAYHT010000313.1 GCA_012735285.1 Clostridiales bacterium
CTACATAACAAAAATCCGCTTGAAAAAGCGGACTTTGTCGACAGTCTGAGGCCCGGGATTTGATCCGGGCCTTTTGACATTAAAGTTTTTTATTGTGGTTCTTAAGGTATAGAATCTTTCTTGCTTCGTCGGGTGTTGCGATTTCTTTACCCATTTCAGCTACGATCCTCTTTGTTCTTTCAACGAACTCAGCATTGGATTTTGCTAGCTGTTTGGGTGCGTAGAAGATATTGTCTTCCATTCCAACTCTCACATGACCACCAAGGGCAAGTGTGGTATATAAAATTGGGAGATGTCCTTTACCTATTCCCAGTGCACCCCATGTTGCATCTTCAGGAATAAGGCTCTTAAGGAATACCAGGTTTTCAACTGTAGCGGTCATTCCGCCTGCAGCACCTAGTACAAACTGGAAGTGGAGCGGTGGTTTCAGCACGCCCTTCTTGAGGTAGTATAAGGCGTTGTATACCATACCGGCATCAAATACTTCAATCTCTGGCTTAACGTCGCATTCTTGCATTTTAAGCCCTAATTTCTCAAGGAATCTCGGGCTGTTTTCAAATACTGAAGTATGCAGCCAGTTCATACTACCGCAATCGTAGGATGCCATTTCTGGTCTTAGTTCTACAAAAGGTTTCATTCTAATTTCGTCTGTTAGGCCGAGGCCACCTGATGTTGTAAGGTTAAGAACGATGTCACAGCGCTCTCTAATTAATTTTACTGTCTTTTCAAATTTTTCAAAATCCATTGATGCTTTGCCCTCGTCATCTCTGACGTGGATGTGGGCGACAGATGCTCCAGCTTCCCAGCATTTGTAAACATCATCAGCTATCTCTTCAGGAGTAATCGGAATGTAAGGTGTGTCTGATTTTTGTGGCCAAGCACCTGTAGGTGCTACCGTTAATATTACCTTATTACTTAAATCGCTCATATTATCTCCTCTTCAATTAAAATACTGCGTATTTGTAAACTCTGTCTGGTACGTCGTTGAGATCGTCTTCGTCGATTTCTGCAACGCAGCGTACCATTGAACCGTCGCCTAGATACCATCTAATTGGGAAGCAGTAGAATCTGAAACGCTTGTTGGTAACTTTGTCTAAGTCTCCACCAAGGTTTTCAACTCCAGTGATTCCATGTCCAAGTAGGTACTTGTGGCAAGGTTCCCAAGTTCCCCATTCGCCGATTGCTTCGAGTTCGCCGAATTTTTCCATATATTTTTCTTTTCCGTGGATCTGGATATAAACTTCTTTGTCGAACTCAGCATAGGCTTCGATACCGAATTGCTCGATATATTCTTCTGTGATTGGTCTTCCTGATGATCCAACTAGGTTCATAGCTGTACCGCCGTTTTTACCCATAGCTGTGTGGAGTGGGTGATCAAGAGCTTGCATGTCCATAGCTACGCATTTTACCTTATGCTTTACAAACCATTTTCCAGCATCAATACCTGTACCGCAGGAATAGTGATAGTATTCTTTTGAGTCGTCAAATTTGCGGTGCATTCCTGTGTTCAGACAAACTACCATTCCTTCTAGTTCTTCAGGTTTGATGTTAGCACGTTCGCAAGCATCTTCTAGATGTTCTGGAAGGATTAGTCCCCAGCGCTCAACTTTGATTTCTAGGCATACTGCATCTCCTGTGTATGCGTCTACTGGCATTTCGTGGGTATAGCGAGCTCTTTTACCGTCGAATTCTCTTTCCATTACGTGACGAGGTGCGTCAGCGTGTGTTCCTGTGTGCTGTACACAGTCGATTCTCTGTGTTAGAACTCCACCTTTTGCCATACCATGCATTGAGTCGATTACAGGTTTTGAGAAATATGGCCAGCGTGGAATATCAGCACTAAACGGATGTGTTAAATCTACAAATACCTTTTTACCCATTAAAACTTCCTCCTATTATTATTTTAATTTTTTTGTTGCTTCTATTAGATGTTCCCTTAATTTGAGATTCAAAGCATCCATTTCTTCCTTAGTCCAAGTATAGTAGCCCTTACCTGTCTTGAAGCCTAAATCACCCTTGGCGACTAATTCTTGCAGGAGCTTTGAAGCCTCATGGGAATCTTCTAGATACTTTACAATATAGCTTTGAATACTTAAGGATAGATCCAAGCCTATCATGTCGGCATTTTCAAGTATACCGAGTACTGACCATCTCAAGCCAGGCCCATATTTCAAAGCATCATCCACGGTTTTAGGATCAGCTATACCGTTTTCAACAATCGAAAGAGCTTCTCTCCATATAGCATGTTGTAATCTGTTAGCGATGAAACCAGGAACGTCTTTTTCGCACCTTACCGGCTTTTTCTTTACCTTAGTCAGAAGATCCATAGTGCGCTGCATTGTTTCTTCGCTGGTTTCTTCAGCCTTAACAACTTCTACTAAGGGGATCAAATATGGTGGGTTCCAGAAATGGGTACCAACGACCCTTGATTTATCTTTAGTTTTAGAAGCTATTTCAGTAATGCTCATTACTGATGTATTGGTTGCTAAAATAGCATCCGGCTTGCACATAGGTTCTATGTCTCTGAAAAGATTCTGCTTGATTTCCATATCCTCAGGCACACATTCGACTATGAAGTCTGCATCTGCCAGTGCCTCTTCCATGTTGTCAGTGAAGGTTATTCTGCTAAGAATACCTTCTGCCTCTTCTTTAGTCAAAGCATCTTTGGAAACCAATATATCCAGGTTTGCTTTTATAGGGCCTAAGGGATTGCTCTTCTTACTTCTTGATCTCAGTATTACGTTGATGTCTTCTGATTGAGCAAACACATGTGCAAGTCCATTTCCCATAAGACCGGAACCGAGTACTGTTACATTTTTAATACTCATCTTATCCTCCATTAGTTAGCCCAATATCCGCCGTCTACAGGTATATTTGCTCCTGTTATGAAGTCGCTTGCTTTTGATGCAAGGAATATAGCGATTCCTACGAAGTCTTCAGGCTCTCCTAAACGACCGATTGGGATACGTGTTAAGAATTTTGTTTGTGCTGTATCATCGTGGAACATCCATTCTGTCAGATCTGAACGGAATACTGTTGGGTTGAATGTGTTCACGTTAATACCATATTCGCCCCATTCACAGGCTAGTGATTGAGCCATTAAGTCTACACCGCCCTTAGAAGTACAGTATCCGGTGTAATTCTTCATACCGATTTTACTTCTAGCGGAGGAAACTAGTATAACTTTTCCACCTTTTCCTTGCTTAATCAACTGCTCGCCAACATACTTGCAGTATAGCCAAGTGCCTTTAACGTTAGCGTCGATTATAGCTTGCCAATCCTCTAAAGTGTGGTCGATAATTGACTTTGGATTGTTTAGACCATGAGCTGTTACAAGGATGTTAATTTCGCCATATTTATCAACTGTCTCTTTTACGATTCTTATAACATCCTCTTCAACTGTTGGATCGCCTGCTGAATAAGCACAGTCGATTCCTTTAGCTGTGTATTCATTGTAAAGCTTTTCGAGTTTTTCCTTATTGCGGCCAGTCATCTTAACCTTGACACCTGCAAGTCCATATCCTAGGCAGATATGGCTACCTAAGGATCCTGTTGCTCCTGTTACAAGTGCAACTTTACCCTTGACGTCAAATAATGTTTCTACTTCCTTTTTATCCATGATACCACCAACACCTTTCGATTAATCATAGCTAATAACTACTAAAACTGTAGCTACTTCATTAGTTTCGTTAATCATTTCTCTACCTTCGTATGGAGCTATAAATAATGAGTCACCTTTATTCAATACGAAGGTTTCTGTTTTGGATTTAACAGTAATCTGCCCATCCAATACGAAGTAAATTTTTTCTGTAGGAGAGTCTTCATAAGCATATTCTGCTCCCCCGCCTGGTAGGAAATATGAAAGTCCCATCCAGAATTTCTTTGCACCTGTTTCTTCAGTCCCATGAAGTTTCAATGATTTCATGTTGAAGTGAAGGGGTGCATCATAAGGTTTCACATCCTTTAACTGTACCTTTTTCACTTTTTCACCTCCTGAATTTAATTGGCTTTTAAGTTGTCGCTGATAATAATTGTAGCTTCGGTATTTCTCAGAATGTCCTCTACAGTAAATCCGTTAGCGATTTCCTTAAGAATTAGTTTTCTATCTTTAACTTCAATTACTGCCATTTCTGTAACGATAAGATCAATCTTACCTTTAACTGTCAGAGGGAAGGTACAATTTCTCAATAGTTTTGGCTTTCCCTCAGGGGTTGTGTGTGTTGTCGCAACTATAACTTTCTTTGCCCCAGCCACTAGCCTTAAAGCGGTTTGATCCTCTGGGTCAACACTTGTAGATAGGTTAGCTTCTTCATCGATTTCCAAGGCTCCCAGTACGAGAATGTATTGATCTGCTGTGTTTATAATTACCCTATCATTTTCTTTGAAAACAAGGTTCTTATCTTTGTCTATATAACTTTCCACCAAATGGGGTAGACCGGGGCCCAATCCTACTACGTCTCCGTCTTTTATTTCATCTGCAACACGGGCAGCTATTCTTTGCTTAATATCATCATTGCTCATTATGCTTGCACCTTAATTCGTATTACTGTGAAAAAACTAGACAAAATCAATGTTTTAGCGTATTTGCCTTATATTTATCGCAAATGTCATGCCAACTATTAAAAAAAGATATAAATGCCCCGATAATGTTAATATTCCAACAATATTGAGATTCTATTAAATTTTCAAGGATGGGTTTTGAGATAGGATTTATAATACAAAAATGTATCAATACTTTGCTATAAACATTAAAAGATCAATAAATTTAGCTTATTTCAATACAATACAAAAATGTATTGATTAATACAAAAACGTATCAAACCTTATTTTTCCTTCCAATTTTTAATTCCTAAAGATTGAGCTTTTCTGACTATAGTAGGCTGAGTTACTCCTAAAACTTCGGCAGCCTTATATGTATTCTTGTATTTCCTCAAGGTCTTTTCGATAATGTTCCTTTCAAAGGATCTAACAGCTTCTTTTAAAGGAACATCAATTTCTTCCATGAACTGTTCTGAAAATTTATTATCGCCAATAATGCTTATCACGCTTTCAGCTGAAATTTCTTCAGTGTTGTCTATGATAATAAGTCTTTCGATTATATTCTCAAGCTCCCTTACGTTACCAGGCCAGTGGTAGTGATTTAAAACCCTGATTGAATCCTTTGTTAAGTATTTATTCTTCTCATATTTATCATTGTATTTTTTTAGGAAACTGTGTGCGAGAATAGGAATATCCTCCTTCCTTTCCCTGAGAGGAGGAGCTTCTATAGGTATGACGTTTAATCTATAGTAAAGGTCTTCTCTAAAAAGATTCTTTTTTATTAGTTCTTCAAGGTTTTGGTTGGTAGCTGCTATTATTCTTATATCAATCGGAATGCTCTTGTTGCCCCCAACTCTTGTTATCTCCCGTTCCTGAAGTACTCTTAAAAGTTTGCTCTGCAGTTTCATCGGCATTTCGCCGATCTCATCTAAGAGAATTGTGCCCTTGTCTGCCACCTCAAAC
>JAAYHT010000314.1 GCA_012735285.1 Clostridiales bacterium
ATAATAATAAATATCGGGGCGTGGCGCAGTTTGGTAGCGCGTTTGACTGGGGGTCAAAAGGCCGCAGGTTCAAATCCTGTCGCTCCGACCAAAAACTCTGTTAACAACAGAGTTTTATTTTTTGAGTCATATCACAATATTCAACATAGAATAAAGTGTATTCTTTCTTATTATTTAATGCGAAAGGATGTACTTAAATGAATGAAAGAAACATTGATCCTAATGCTCCGATGATTGCATTAACTTATGATGATGGCCCATCTTTAAGACTGACACCAATATTACTTGAAGAGTTAAAGAAGAATAATGCGGTTGCAACCTTTTTTCTTCTTGGAAATAATGTTGAAGTATATCCGGATATTGCTAAGATGATAGTTGAGAATGGAAATGAAATAGGAATACACGGTTACGACCATTCAGACCTGTCTGTACTGTCAGCTGAAGAACTGCAGCAACAAATGAATTCTACAAGAGAAATCATTGAAGGAGCCACCGGTTATACGCCAGTTATCATGAGGCCAACTTACGGCTTTCTTAGTGATACCTTAAGAGAAAACGTTAATATGCCAATTATTCTCTGGTCAATAGATACCTTTGACTGGGCAAATAGAAATGCCGAGACTGTATATAACAGTGTCATTGAAAATGTAAGTGACGGAGACATAATACTTATGCACGACATTATCGAAAGCACTATCGAAGCTTCCAAAGCTTTAATACCCGAATTAATAAATAGAGGATATCAGCTTGTCACAGTCAGTGAATTAAGTCAATATAAAGGGGTTCCTTTAGAGCCTGGCGTTGTTTACAAGAAAATTGAATAGAGTTATCGGCAGAGATTTCCAATCATCACAGCCACCCCAATCTGCAGTAAATCATGAATAATTCTGTCATTATACTTTTCATACAATTGATCAGCCATTGATAAGGTTATACCGGGTGAAGCTATAAATACAGCTTTACTAATCATCTCTTCACTCATCCAGTTTCCTTCATCAGTTGCATCAAAGATTAATGTATAGTTACTTATTTGATCTAAGCTTGTAACCACAATCCGCTTATCAAGGCCAGTCAATACAGATGGTTCCTTGTCATAGACCATTGGAAGAGCACCTTTTTGTTCAAGCCTTGAGAACAGTATTCTTCCCAAGTTACCATAGCCTAGTATTAGCACTTCTTTTGCTTGCAAATTTCCACAAGCTTGCTCAATAGCGGTAATATAGCCCTTTGCTGTGGCCATCATACTATCAGTATAAAGGCCATTTTGTGTGTTAATGCCCACAAAACGATTATCATCTGCTAAGAAAATACATGTGGCTTCTTCTTGATATGCCTCATATATTCCTTCTACATCCTTACCTTCTGTAATAAATGTATTAAAGCCTAAATGATTTATTATAGACGCAACGCTTTCAGCAAAAAAAGGCATTATACCCTGACCTGCTGTAACAGGAATTATTGCAACTCTAAAATCAGTAGCAGCTTCATCTATTTTTGACACTGTGATGTCGTTTGCCAGCGCAGATAATTCTTTAAGAGTGCATCCTGTTTTCTTTATAAGGTCATTTTCATAATTTGAAAGATTGTTTTTTATGTCCCTAATCCATTCAGCTTTCAATCTCAACATTATTTTTTTCCTCTATTAAAAATACATTTCTCCCAAATAGATGTCTTGAAAATTAGGATTAGCCGCCAGTTCTATATGCTTTGAATATTTAGCTAAGCTGAAAGCATGTTCAAGAGCAGATTCTGATAACAAAGCCATTGACACCCCCACACCAGCAGCATTCCCAATTGAAACAACTTTCTCTTTTGGTACATCGGGCAGCAAGCCTATTGTAATAGCACTTTCTTTATCAATATAATTACCAAAGGCTCCGGCAAGGAATATATTGTTCAAATCACTTGATACTATTCCCAACTCATTCATCAAGATTTTAATGCCGGCTGCTATGGCAGCTTTCGCTAATTGAACCTCTCTTACATCTTTTTGTGTAAGCGTTATATCTTTGCTATCCTTTCCCCAATAAAGCACGAATTCATTGCCGTTATTTCCTTTTCTAAGTCTATCGTAGATCTCTTTCGAATAACCTTTTTGTTTAGCGTCTTCTCTTGTCAATAGTCGTCCGTTTTCTGAAATGATTCCTAGATTCAGCATTTCTGCAACGCATTCGATTAAGCCAGAACCACATATACCTATCGGTATAGCATTATCAATTACTAATAGTTCAACTTCATCTTCCTTTATCTTAACTCCCTCAATTGCTCCCTTGGTGGCTCTCATACCCTGACTAATGGATGCGCCTTCAAATGCAGGTCCTGCTGCGGTTGAACAAGCTAAGATTTCTCCGTTATAAGCTAAAACAATTTCTCCGTTAGTACCAATATCAATTGCCAAATTAGCACCATCTAATTCCTTAATATTTGAAGCAAGCATAACGGCAACTATGTCTGATCCTACATGCCCTGCAATATTGGGAAGAACTGTTACTTTGGCATTATTATTTATTTTCAATCCTAATTTACTTGCAAGAATTTCAACAGGGCCTGTAAATCCAGGTGTAAAAGGTACCATTGCAAGTCCAAATGGATCTATACCAAGTAAAAGATGGCTCATGGTTGTATTGCCCACTGCTGTCGCACAGCATATCTCTTCAGGAGAAATTCCTTCCTTTTCTTTAAACTCTAATATTATGCTGTTTAAAGCATCTAGTATCTTTTCTTGAAGCAGCTTAAGATTTCCTTCCTCTTGTTTGCTGAATAGGATTCTTGATATAACATCAGCACCGAAAGTAGTCTGAGGATTGGTTCGCGCTACAGAATTAATTAGTTTCCCCTCCGCTAAGTCCCATAGCATGCCTACAACTGTAGTTGTGCCTATATCAAAAGCTACTCCATATTCTGTTGTTTGTCTTTTATCGTGGGTAAAATTTTCAGGCAACCAAACTAAATCTTTTTTTCTTTGATCTTCACTTTTCTGAGGTATTAATACAACTAGATTGTCGGTTACTTTTACCCTACAAGCCAGTCTTATGCCCTTGTTTATTTCTTCTTCAGTTAAAAATCTTTTTTCAACCTCGTCGGGCTCTTCTACACTCCCTGAAAGTATTTTAATCTTGCATTTACCGCAAGTACCTTCACCAAAGCAATCTGCCTCTATAAGTATAGATGCATTTTTTGCAGTTTGTAATATAGTCTCTCCTGCTTTTACATCTAGTGTTATGTTATTTGGTTCAAATCTTACTTTCATTAACTAAATATCCTTTCTCTACAATTATTGAATTAACTTTAGGTAATTTTGCGGTAATAGCTACTTAATAATACCATTATTATTCTCTTCTAACACTTGTTTTATTAGAATAAGATAAAGATGTGAATTCAAAAACAAATGTTAAGTTTTTATGAATATATTACAAAAATGGCAACCTAAAGGGTTGCCTTTGCAGCTTTCACATGCTAATGAAGGAAAATTGCCAGCTTGTTTTAACTCTAAAAAAATACCTGCACTGCTTTTTTCGGGCACCATCATACCATATTGATTAATATGAAGGTTTAAAATGTCTGCATTTAAAATATTAAAGAATTTATTAAGCTCACTAACATTCATCCCATAATATCCAGGCCCAAAGGATTCAGAAACAACTTCTTCTGTCTCGTTTATAAGGTGTTTTTTAAATAATACTCTGCCTGCATCAATAAAAGCAGTGCCCCAAGCATCGCAATATAGTTGATCTAAAATTTGTTTACTATCGATCTTACACTCCCCAATGGTCATCATGTAAATAAATGAACTTATTACATCTGTTTGATTAAGTATCTCGAAGGCATTACATGAAATTGTAATGTTATCAATAACTAGTTCCTTACCTTCGATTTTCTTTGGAATCACATGCTTATATGCTACTTTCAAGCTTATATTATCAATAATTTTAGAGTATACATTAAGAGCTCGCTGCCAAACTGTTTCATTCTTTTCGATTGCAGGATCTGTATTAATAATTCTTAGAAAGAAGCTTTTAACTAGAGTAAAATGTTGTTTTAAATTAAACTCTATAACTTTCAATTATTGCTCCTTTTCAACATTCTTCTTTTTCCTAGCCTTTTCTCTTTCCTCTTCTTCTAAAATTGTATATGCTACTTTACCAACAAGGGTTGTAGGAAGTGATTCTCTAAATTCAAATTCATAGGGCATTGCATATTTTGCAATATGCTTCTCACAATGCTTCTTAATGCTCTCCTTTACTTCTTCAGTAGGTGATATATTTGGTTTTAATACTATAAATGCCTTAACTTTCTGTACTTTATATGGATCATCAACACCGATTACAGTTGACATAAGTACAGCTTCATGTGAATCTATAACGTTTTCTAGCTGTGATGGATATATTGAATAACCTGAAGATATAATTACTCTCTTTAGGCGCTGTCTGAAATATATGAATCCATCCTCATCCATTACACCTAAATCCCCAGTATGAAGCCATTTATGTCCGTCAGGATGCACCTGCAGTGCATGGGCTGTTTCCTTTGGATCACCTACATAACCTAGCATTACAGTAGGACCGCATATGCAAATTTCCCCTTCTTCTCCATATTCGACTTCCTCATGTGTATGGGGCTTAACAATTTTATAATATGTATCCGGGAAGGGAATACCCACACTTCCCTCTTTATAATAATTCTTAGGTGTTAAACAGCTGGCAGTTACACATTCTGTTGTTCCATAACCTTCTCTGATTTGAACATTTGCCCCATGGTCTCTTAGGAAAGCATCAACCTTTTTCTTAAGCTCAATAGAGAGCGAATCTCCTCCACAAAAAACTCCTTCTAAACTTGACAAATCAACGCCCTTCATCTTTTTGCTACGCAATAAAGCTTCAAAAAGTGTTGGTACACCTGCAATGTAATGGGGGCGATTTTTCTTCAAAAGCTGTGGAAATGTTTTAGAGCTAAAAGCCGGCACCAAAATGCACTTGCAGCCATTTGTCAACATCGTATGAATACATACTCCCAGTCCAAAACCGTGGAATATGGGTAGAACTGCTAACATAGCATGTCCTACAACAACACAATCACCCATGGCCGCTGTTTGCATTGACAGTGCATTAAAGTTTAAATTTGAAAGTAAGATGCTTTTAGGTGAGCCAGTTGTACCACCGCTATAAAGGGTTACTGCAGGATCATTACCCTTTTTCTCTAATTTGTATTCTTTATGGTAGTTCCTTCCGTTATATAAGAAGTCCTTCCATCTTATAATATCTGCGTCAGGAGGTATCTTTTTTACTTTCCACCCTTTCGTCACTGTATAACCGATTGACTTAACTGGGTTTAACTTATCTTTAACGCTGGTGATAATTAAATATTTTAATGATGTATTATCAACAACATTTGCAAACTTTTGGTAAAATACATCGAGGGTAATTGCAGCAACGCTACTGGAATCATTAAGATAAAACTCTATTTCTTTTTCTGAAGACAATGGATGTATCATATTTGCAACTGCACCTATCATATTAACTGCATAAAATATAATAATTGCTTGAGGTATATTGGGCAGGCAAATTGTAACCCTTTCTTCTTCATTAATACCTAGAGTTTTTAAAGCCTTTGCACATTCGTGTATTTCTTCTATCAGCTCAGTATAGGTGGCTTCTGTTCCTAAAAATTCATAGGCTATTATATTTGGATATCTCTTTGCAGTTCTTTCAACAAAATCATACATTGAAATATCAGGATAATCCAATTTCGCGGGTACATTGTCGTAGAATTTTAACCAAGGTGCTTTAAGCATCGTAATCCACCTCTTCCTTAAAAGGCCTTTCCAACAATTTAGGATTAGACAATAGATATTTTAATAGTTTTACTGACTTTGCAAAATAGAAGCCATCCCCTATTCTTTCATCCAGTGTTACGCCTATATCTACAACATCTCTGATAGTTGGATTACCATCTTTATCGATTACGTACTCCTTATGGGCTTCGCCAATTGTGACAATAACAGAGTTTGTTCCGTAATTGGTTAAATGATGATAAGGCGCATTACATTTTATACTTCCCAAATTTGCAACTAGTACGGAAGTATTATATGGATCTACCTCAGAAAAGAAAGCTGGCATCATATTGTAATACTCCAATATATTAAGGATAGTTGCAAATAATCTTAGAATTGGTCTTGGTAATTTCGCTAAGATATTAAGAATTCCATCTAATTCATTTCCACCTGTAGATTTGACTTCCTTAGTAGCATCTACAACTTTGCGCGTTATATCAGAGATCACAGTATCTCCGTTGGTGCGCAGTATAAGTAAGCTTTCTTCACCTACATCTGAAAACTCTTTCTTTACAACAAAAGATAGAGAAACTTCATCCCTTTCATAGAATCTGCGCCCGGAAATAAAACGGTTTAAATAGGGCCTTAGAACAATAGTCTTAGCAATTGCTGCGAGAAATACATGGAATAAAGTAACCCTATATCCTGAATTATCTTTATTTACTTCCTTAAGATATTCCAAAGCCACTGTAACGTCGACTTTTTCATTTATGTAAACTTCGCACTCAGTGCGTCTAGGCATTACATATGGCATGAATTGGTGCATGGGATCCAGGTCTCTTACGCGACGGGCATCTCTCCTGTCACCCCAGCGTCTCTTTTGGGCTTTCAAGGCATATCTCACTCCGTTCGTAGAAATAATGTTAACGATAATTCTACCATTTTGATTATTTTTGTCAATTATTTCAAGGTATATTATTTTGCTATTTTATAGCAAAAGAAAATTCCCCTGAGACGCAGAGTTTCCCAGATACAAATCCCTTGCCTTTAGCAAAATAAAATGGAAGCCTGGTCTTAATTATCTCACTTCTTAATTCAATTGTATCGCCAGGTCTAACTACATTTTTGAAACGTACATTATTCAGGCTAGTGAAATATGGTGTACTCCCTTCTGTTTCGGCTGTTAAGAGAACAGCAGTGGTCTGAGCCATCATTTCACATAAAATAACACCTGGCACTACTGGATTTCCAGGGAAATGGCCCTGCAAAAAGAATTCATCACCTCTTATTTTATACCTACCAATCGCAACGCCATTTTCTACATAAGCCTCATCTAAAAGAAGCATGTTGTCACGATGGGGCAGTATCATTTCAAGTTCTTTCCTATTCATTGAATTACCTCGCTTTTAAGAATGCTACTACTGAATTATGACCGCCAAACCCTAATGAAGTTGATACTGCAATATCAACATTAGCTTTTACGCTGACATTAGGTGTATAGTTCAAATCACATTCCGGATCCTTTTCTTTATAACCGATAGTTGGAGGGATAATATTAGATTCTAAAGCAATTATACTAGCAATTGCCTCTGATGAACCTGCTGCCCCCAACATATGA
>JAAYHT010000315.1 GCA_012735285.1 Clostridiales bacterium
AGTGGCATAAGGCCAATATGGCACAACGGCACATGGCAAAATGGCATATTAAATTATATTTTATCTATCTATGTCAATAAATCAAGGCAAATCAAGGTTGGCGAATCATGTACTTATTTGGCATATTATTTGCTGTTAATTAAAGCAAAACAATAATTAAAGAGAAAAGGAGAATGAAAATGATCGTATCAAACTTAAAGAATTTAGAAGAAACATTACCTCCACTTCACCACGATATGGTTAGTAATGAGATCTTTACAAAGGAACAGGCTAAGTTTGCAAGGGTTGCTATCTCAATATTAGGACCTGGTGGTGGAGCAGAAATGCATGTACATCCCGGCTCTGAACACTATTTCCTTATGATAGAAGGAAAACTTAAAGTAAAGACTGATAAAGAAGAAGTCATCGTAGGCCCGGGAGAATGTGTGCTTGTTGAAGACGGTGAGCCTCATCAGGTAATCAATGCTCATGACGGAGTTACAAGATATTTTGCATTGGCATGTCCATATCCAAGTGAATGGAAGCCTTTCGAAGAAGATAAATAATGATTAAGTTAAATTTATAATTTATAAAAGGGGGGCAGAAGAAATGAAAGCCTTAAGATTTAAAAAAATATCAGCATTACTTCTTGTTTTATTACTATTAGTTAGTCTAGGAGCATGCTCATCTGGAGGAAATGGCGGAGAAGGAGAGGAACAGCAATCAGATGAAGTCATTGTACTGCGTTGGAGCAACACTGCAACATATCCAAGTCAGCCCAATGTTATAATGAGAGAATTCAAGAAGGTGCTAGAAGAAAAAACAGATAGAATTAAGGTTCAACTCTATGAAGCAGGTTCATACGGTGGACCCAATGAGATGGTTCAGGCCCTTCAGAGTGGCACCATGCATGTAGTTACCTTTCCTGCTGGTTTCTTTGCAACAGTAGCACCAGATATTACAGTATTGGATATTCCTTTCTTGTTTAAGGATCCTGAAGAAGCAAATGATATCTTAAATGGCGAAACTCCAGCCTTGGATGAATACTTACATAGCCAAGGTTTAGATGCTGTATGTTGGATTTACGAATCTGGTAAGGATATTTTATTAAATAAAGAAGTTAAAAGCTTGGCAGATTTAAAAGGCTTAAATATCCGTACTTACAGTAGCCCTGCATCACAGGATGAAATTACTGCTCTTGGCGCAGTTCCTATAATGCTGAGCTCTGCCGATGTAGCCATGGGACTTCAGCAAGGTACTATTGATGGTGTGCATTGCGGAAATACATTCTCAGTGCCTGCTAAATTGTATGAGCTGACAGACTATTATCTAAAGGCCCCAGGAACACAAAACCCAATACCTGTAATGTTCAGCAAGACCTTCTTAGATAATCTTCCTGATGATCTTCGCGAGCTTTTACTCACTACTGTAAAGGAAATCGTATTAGGTATGGGAAATGAATACGCTGTGCAATACGTTAATGAATGCTATGATACATTAGAAGCAGCAGATATTAAAATTATTGAACCTACACCTCAGCTTCTTGCAGAAATGGAAGAAGCAACTGCAGGGATTGCAGAGAAATACACATCCAAGAGTGAAAATATTGCAAAGATTTATAATGAGTTAGTGCAGTTAAGAGATGCTAATAGGTAAAGTGAATAGGGAAAACGCAATCGTTTTCCCTATTTTTAACTAAATTATCTGAAAGGAGGAGGAAGATGCTTAAGATACGCGGGGCTATGGATAAATTCCTCAATGCGCTTATTGTAATTTCAACAGTTTTTCTTGGCGTTGCCTTAGTTTTGTATACTATAAACAGCCTAGCGCGTTTATTTAAAGTAGGCGTTCCTTGGATTGAAGAATATTGTATTTATTCAGTGGTATTTATAGTTTTTTTAATTCAAGCAAAACTAGAATTCCGAGACGAACATCTATCAATTGCTTTTTTGGCTGAAAAAGTGAAAAATAATCCGATACCTAGAAGGATTCTATTTACCATTAGAGGAATTGTATCAATTGTGGTTTATGTAATACTATTCAAAGAGGGTCTTGCGGTTATCCAGCAAAATCTATCATATGGGGTTGTTAGTCCAATCCTTTCCTTCCCGATGGGAATATACTTTACATTAATAAACATTTGTTTTGTCTTGGTAATAATTTATTGGATAGTTCACATATTTACGAAAAAATGGACAAGGGTTGACGAGCAAGGGGTGAAGGAATATGCCTGAGTTACTTATATTAGTCATTGTTATTGTAGGGTTGGCAGTTTTAAATGTACCGATTTATGTGGCAATACTATCTGGTACTGTATACCTACAGTTATTTGTAAATGATATTTCGTTGGTTGGAACCTTTAATACGATTATAGAAAGCATATCAAAATCAAGCCTATTGTGCATACCGTTTTTTATATTAGTCGGGAATTTTATGCAATCAAGTACATTAGGCAAAAGGCTAATTGACTTGTTTAGTGCTATATTGAAAAATGTTCGGGGAGGATTGTCTATAGCAGCTCTTATTTCAAATGCTTTTTTTGGCGCTATTTCAGGGTCATCTCCGGCAGCTGTTGCAACCTTTTCACCCATACTTTATAACCCGTTAGAGAAAAAATATGGTTGGAAGTTATCCTTGGGATTATTGACCTCATCCGGTGCATTAAGCATAATCATACCACCTAGTATTACTCTGATTGTATATGCTGCAGCAACCAACCAATCAGTTGCGGAGCTTTTTATGGCAGGATTTTTACCCGGCATTGTTATAGTAATTTTAGTTTGTGGATATCTTGTTATAAAATCACCTCCGGTTGATAAAAGTGAAAAGGGTACTAACGGAAAGAGTGAAATCGGTGAAGCTCTTAAAAAAAGTTTACCAGTACTGGTATTACCTATAATCATCCTTGGAGGGATTTATGGGGGCATATTTACTCCTACAGAATCAGCTGCAGTGGCAGCCATCTATGCCGCTATAATTTCACTGATTCTAAAAGATATTAAGCTTAAAGATATTCCTAAGATAATAGGCGGATCAACTAAGACTATTGGTCAGCTAATGATTATTATTTCATCAAGTATAGCCTTTGCGCAAGCGGCAACGATTGCACAATTACCGGCAGCAGTAAGCACGCTTTTCGAAGGTATGGGCAAAATTGAATTCTTGCTATTGCTAAATATAGTTTTGTTGATTGTAGGTTGTTTCTTTGAAACAAGTTCTGCAGTCCTTCTACTAAGTCCATTAATTCTTCCTACAGCATTAGGGCTAGGTATTGACCCTGTTCATCTGGGATTAATTTTCACCGTAAATCTTTCCATTGGAATGTTCACACCTCCATTTGGACTTAACATTTTCGTAGCCCAAGGTGTACTAGGAAAGACCATGGGAGAAATCTCAAGATCTGTTGTGCCCTTCATTGTGATTTACATAGTAGCTGTTTTAATTATCACATATATACCAGGCATATCGTTATTACTTCCTGATTTACTGCTATAATTAGTTTTAAATTTGATATATTGAAAAATCAAAGAGTTTGAATATAATAAAAACAAGTTGCTAAAAAGCAATGAATATCAGTTAATTATACTAGAATGGAGAATAGTTATGATTGTATCAAGATTGCAAGATTTGGAGGAGGGTCTACCTCCTTTTCAGCATGGAATGTGTAGCAATGAAATATTTACGCCTGAGCAAGCAGTTCATTCGAGGGTAGCGCTTTCGATATTAGGGCCTGGCGGATGTACTGAAATGCACATGCACCCTGGTTCAGAACATTATTTTCTAATGATAGAGGGTGAGCTGTTGGTAAGAACTGATAAAACAGAGGTCATTATAAGGCCAGGAGAATGTGTTATGATAGAAGAGGGTGAGCCTCATCAGGTAATTAATATGCATGATGAGGAGACAAGATATTTTGCAATCTGTAGCCCATGGCCAAAAGCATATGTACCCTATGAAGAGAAAAAGAAATAATTAGTTTTTATTTATATAGAAGAGCGATCGAAGGCGCAAATAAGGGAGGAGAAAGAGTTTGAACAATTCTGAATCACATAACAAAACCAAAACTTTGACTCAAGGATCTGGTGCTTCCTTGAGTACTCCCGAACATTGCAATGAAATGGAAATCGCAATGCACGAACTTTCTCTGGTTAATGAACAGCTTAACACAATCATTCAATCCATGAAATCGGGCGTGCTTATGATTGACCATACTGGCAGGATTACACAGTATAATAAAAGCGCAGTTAAGATGTTAAAATTAAAAACTAAAAATTTAAAGAATAGCTTTCTTTGTGATTTACTTACTGATGAGGATTGTACATATTTGCTAAATAATGGTGAAGACCTCCATAAAAAGGAGATAAGCCTAACCAATATAGATGGAAAAACGGTAAATCTGTTGATTTCCAGTCATGTAGCAAAAGATGATGAACACGGGATAAGTAGCACAGTATTCATCTTTGAAGAAATTGAGAACATTCACAAAATGGTCAGTAGAATGAGCGGATTTACCGCCAAATATACATTCGATTCTATAATTGGCCAGTCAAAGGCTATGAGCGATGTGATTAAAGTCGGTAAAATCTGCGCAGAAAGTGATTCGAACGTGCTGATTCTAGGCGAAAGTGGCACTGGTAAAGATCTTTTAGCACAGGCTATTCATAATTCGAGTAGCCGTTCTAAAGGACCTTTCATTGCTATAAACTGTGGTTCTATTCCTAAGGGTTTGATAGAAAGTGAACTCTTTGGATATGAAGCAGGATCTTTTACAGGTGCACGAAAGGATGGCTATCCTGGTAAGTTCGAACTGGCAGATGGAGGTACGATATTCCTAGATGAAATTGGGGATATGCCGATAGACTTACAATCCTCTTTATTGAGAGTAATTCAGACTAAAGAAATTGTTCGAATCGGTGGGACTAGACCTAAAGCAGTAAATGTGAGAATTATAGCTGCAACAAATGCCAGCTTAGCAAAACAAATACGTGAAAAACATTTTAGAATGGATTTATATTATAGGCTCAATGTATTAACCATCGTAATCCCACCTTTAAGGAAAAGGCGCGAGGACATAATGATTTTAGTAAATCATTTTATAGAAAAGTATAATAGAATAATTGGTAAAAACATTGAGGGCATAACCCCTAAGGCAGAATCAATATTAAATTCATATGATTGGCCAGGTAATGTCAGAGAACTTGAAAACATAATTGAAAGGGCAATAAATTTAGCCGAAGGGGATATGATAACAGAGAAGGACCTATCTATGGATTTAACAAGCAAGAATGATATTTTATCTAATAATAGTATTATAAGCTCAAAGCCAAAATTAATGCCGATCCAATCTTTAGAATGCGAACTTATTC